>JBBDNX010000677.1:0-12187 GCA_040877345.1 Pirellulales bacterium | reverse complement strand
ACGATCCGCCGAAGGTGCAAACCAGCTCGGGCCGCTCGTCGCCCACCAGGTTGGTGAAGTGCGGCGACTCGTTGGCGACGGACTCGAAGACCGCGTGCTTTTTCCACGGCTGCCGGGAATCTTCAGCCTGGGGATTCTCATAGACGTAGGCCGGCGTTCCGGGAAAGCCGACCACGAATACGTCGTTGCGGCCATCGCCGTTGAAGTCGTAGACCCAATTGAAGAAGTTGTCGGCGTACTGTTCGCGGGGCTGCGGTTTGGCCGGATAAATCTCGTGCTTCGTTTTGAAGTCCGGCCCTTCGAACCAATAGGGGCCGTAGACGGCGTCGACATGTCCGTCGCCGTTGATGTCGCCGGCATTGGCCCCTTCGGAAAAATAGACGTCGGTCAGCCGCTGCCGCTGGAAGCGGTGGAGCGTCCACTCCTCGGCCCGAACCATCGCGGTGGCGGCCGGCGCAGCGACGATCGCCGCCAGAAGTCCAAGCTGCAGCTTCATCAGGCACCAATCCTTCTCATTGTTCGGGCTCTTATTCATGACGGCCGGTTCCCGTAAAAGACTCGCGAGCTCGTGCAAGCCGTCCAGCGATGATATTGTCAAACCTGGCCCGCCTGGTGGCAAGAAGAAAAGCCGCAACAGGCGCTCCACCGGCATGCCGAGACGGGGGATAAGCGCATTACGGTTGCGGAAGCGGCCTACGCGACGGCGTCGTGCTGGACGCGGGGTCGGGGGGCATATAGGCTGATGATTGTGGCCTGCCGGATCGAGCTCACATCCAATGCGAGGCGGTACTCATGCTGTCCCTTCGTCGAGCCGTCGTTGGGGCCGCCTGCCTGGGGTGGGCGGCGGCCATCACCCTGATTGGTTGCGACTCACGACCTGGTCCGCCAGCGGCCGCGCCGGCCGCGTTGCCGGATCAAGCCGGCGCCCCAGCGCCACCGCAGCCCCTGCCGGCCATACCTGGTCCGCCCCCAACGGCCGCGACTGGCGGAGAACCGCCGGGCTCTGTTGCCCCGTCGACGGGAGCCGCGCCCCAAGCGCCTGCCGCGGTGACGAGCGTGCCGCAGACACCGCCCAGTGTGCCCTTTGCCATCAACGCCCGGGCCGTAAACGCGGTTGTTGCTCCGGATGGCGCCGTGTTAGCCGTTGCTATTGAAACCGGCTGGATCGTTGTTTGCCAGGTGAACCCTCCCGTTGGCAAGAACAAGATTCAATCGAGTTCCCAAGCTCCAGCCATCGCCATGTCGGCTGACGGCCGACTGCTGCTGGAAGGCGAACGAACAGAGCGGATTCTTGCGTTCTGGGACGTTCCCGGGCGCGAGAACGTCGCCGGCATTTTCAGTAAAAGCGCTTCCGCGTGTTCCGCGGTTGCCATCTCGCCCGCCGGCAACGCGGCGGTGGGGGTCTTTACGCGGCAGGACATCGACCAGTCCAGCCTTTCGATCTACATGTTGCCTGCGACTGCACCGGGCCAGCCCGTCTGGAACCGGCAGACCAGACCTGAGTCGGATTGGACACCCGGCCTGGTCATGGCCGCCGTCTTCAGTCCTGACGGACGGCACCTGGCGCTGGCCGGTTCGAAGGGCGTCAGTTTGTTGGACGTGGCCACGCGCCAATCGGTCCCGTCGTTTCAATTCGCATCGAGTGCCAGCCGAGTCGCGTATGCACCGGCGGGCGACTTGTTGGCCGTGGCCACGCCCGCGGCGACCGCTGCCCCGCAAGGACGCCTGGTGTTGCTCGATGCGGCCACGGGTTCGGAGCAGGCGTCGTTGGACAATCCGGCCGCGGAGATTACCGCGATCGCGTTTTCGTCGGACGGCAAGCACCTGGTGGGCGGCGATGCAGCCGGCGAACTGTTGATCTGGGACGTGGCAACCCGCCAGCTTGTGGTGCGCATACGCGCCGCCCGCGCGCCTGACAGCCAGTTGAGTTTCACGCGGGAGGGGAACCGCCTGCTGGCCGTGGTCAACGGAGTCGCCACGCTCTTTGAGCTCAATGCATTGATTGCCCGGGACCAACGGCTTCAATCGACCACCTTCGAGTTTTTGCCTACGCAACAATGAACTGAATCCAATCTCACTCCCGACGCCCTCCAGTTCCAGGCGGGGCTTTGCGCGTTTTCCCGACCCGGCTGTAACACATGCGCGGGCTTCGCGCTGTACCAAGGTGCGGGCACACGGTAAAACGACCATGAGCCGCGGCGGCGGCAATCGATCCAACGGAGGTGAAGCGTGAACTCGACATACGTGGTGCAGAATGTGCCGCTGATTCCGCAGGACAAGGGAATGGCCTGCTGGTATGCGACCGCGCAGATGCTGATCGGCTGGCGGCGCATCAGCTACAAGGCCTGCGAAATGGGCCTGCCCCAGCCGAGCGACGTGCCGGAGCTGGTCAATACCTACAAGGCGAACAACGGCCTTTCGATCGCCCAGATGGTCCAGTTCGCCAAGCTGATGGGACTGGCCGCCGTGCCGCTCATGTGCCCGACGCTGGGCGCGATCGACAACTGGCTGCACGACTACGGCCCCATCTGGGCGGTGGGGCTCAAGAAGACGGCCACCAGCAGCTACGGGCACGCCTTCGTGATCGTCGGCGTCGGGATGGACGAGTTGTTTGTCCACGACCCCGAGCCGCTCAACGTGGGGACCGCCGAGTGGAAGCCGCAATCGTGGCTGGCCACGCTGCTCTCCACCGGGGCCGACTGGAACATGGCGTTCAACTTCCTCCATATTCCGTTCTGAAGACAGACCGTTCCAGGCAGTCCAATCGCGAAAGGCGCACGGTTGAGGCCGCTCGAAGGCCACTCGCTTGCCAGTCTGCTAACGGAGCATCGGTCACCGAGCGGGGTGTGGCGGTCGTAACCGATCATCGTAAAGACCCTCGTCCTCCGGCGCATAGCCGTTTACGAAGGCATCATGACGACGAACCACGGGCGGTGCGCCCGGCCCACTCCACGGCCGCACGCTTACGATCCACCGGCCCGGGCCGACACCTTCCAAGAATGCCGCCGGGAGCGTGAGTTTCTCACCAGGCGCTAGGTCGACGGTGCAGGTAAGTTCGATTAATTCGTTTTTTATCGGCATTTGACTCAGCACCGACGTTCGCGAGTGGGCATCGTAAAGCGGGCGAAGGGACTCGAACCCTCGACATCCAGCTTGGGAAGCTAGCGCTCTGCCAACTGAGCTACGCCCGCAAAGCCCTTAGTCTAACACGACTTGCAGCTTCGGCAAGTGCCCCAAAAGCGGCATTTGTCCCTGATCTTGTCCCTGGAAGCCTGGGCATTCTGTTCAGGCAGCTTGCTGGCAATCGCTTTGGGCTCTTTCCAGGCGGTACAAGATCCACCGATCTTCGCCGAGGCACCTGCCCAGGCACCTGCTGAGGCACGCGCCACATTGAGCCCTGCGGCTATTGAGTACCTGACTTTTCAGGAGCCAATCATCACCGAAGAGAACATGGAGACAGTTCTTCAGCAACGGCGAGAACGGTTGGCAGCCGTGCGTATCAAGTTGAGGCAGGAGGCCCTGCAATACAAGGGGATAAAGGTTCGCTCGGAGCCGGGCGTTCAGAACGTGGCTGCCATTGAAGGCGCATTCGTCGGGCAAGACCCGCTTCCTCCCGAAAGGTTGCAATACTTCAATCGGTACCTCACCAAGCGAGACAGGATTATTCATGTCGGCTGGCACGGGGTCTTCCTCAAGGAAACCCAGGACGACCAGGGGTCGCTCGTGGAGGTCAAGATCAAGCCGGTATTTGTGAGCGCAAGAGGAGGATTCGGCATGATAACGGATCACTGCATAGAGACCTGGCGGTATGAGGCGGGCGGCAAACTGACCTTCGTCAAGTTGGTGCCGGGCGCGAAGAAACCCGGGCGCGGGCTTATCCTTTACTAACCCCTCCAGGCCAGCTCGGCTGGCTGAGCGAGGCCGCCCGCCGACCATCCCGACCTCCTCGCTGGTGTCCATAACCGGCCTGGCCGATCGACCGGGACTCGGGTATTGCGGACATGCGCAAGTTCTCTTCAGCAGTCGGGGACAAGGATGATTTGGCCATGATCCTGCAAGACCTCGCGCGGTACGAGATCGCGGCGCTCTTCAAGGAAAAACCGGTAGAAAGCTCGGACCTCGACCAACGCGGCGGCGAGCGGCCCTTCTTCATGTACCTGGCACTGGCCAACCCGCACGATGCACGCATCGCCGCGCCCGAGTATCTCGACCTCTACCGCCGCGACGAAATCCCGCTGCCCAAGAACTTCCTGCCCATCCACCCGTTCGACAACGGAGAGCTGAAGGTCCGCGACGAACAGCTCGCCCCCTGGCCCCGCACCGAGGACGAAATTCGCCGGCACCTGCACGAGTACTATGCCGTGATCAGCGGGCTGGACCACCACGTCGGGCGGCTGCTGGACGAATTGAAACGCCGCAACGAGTACGAGAACACGATCGTCATCTTCTCCTCGGACCATGGCCTGGCGATCGGCAGCCATGGCTTGATGGGCAAGCAGAACCTCTATGAGCACAGCATGAAGGCGCCGCTGATCGTCAGCGGCCCCGGCATCGCTCCGGGCAGCTCCGCCGACCTGGTCTACTTGATGGACATCTATCCGACCGTCTGCGAGCTGGCAGGGGCAAAAGTTCCGCCGGGCCTGGATGGCAAGAGCTTCGCCGGCCTGCTGCGGGGAGAGCCCGCGGCCACGCGCGACACGCTTTTTTTGGCCTATCGCGACGTGCAGCGCGCGGTGCGCGACGGCCGCTGGAAGCTGATCCGCTATCCGCAGGCCGGCCGGACACAACTGTTCGATCTGTCCGCCGATCCGGACGAGATGCACGATCTGTCCGCCGATCCGGAGCAGGCCGCCCGCATCGAGCAGATGACCGCCTGGCTGCGCGATTGGCAGCGGCAGCTTGGCGACGAAGGGGGGAAGGGGGGATGAGGGGGGAAGGCGACAAGGGGAACGCGGAGGAAACGGACGAAAGACTGGGGCACGCTAACGCTTTGCCACCAGCCACCCCGGCCGGCCACGCGGAGGGCGTTGCTACTCCTCCTTCCTCGTTCCTCCTTCCTCCTTTCCCAGCGGCAGGTCGACGATCATGCGGGTGCCCTCGCCGGGACGGCTTTCGATCGTGGCGCGGCCGCCGAACAGCGCGGCGCGCTTGCGGATTCCTTCCAGCCCAAAATGGTCATCGGGAACGTCGGATGCGTTGAACCCCACGCCCCAGTCGCGCACCTCGAGGTGGATCCGCCCGTCGCGTTCGAGCAGCTTGACTTCGGCGCGTTGCGATTTGCTGTGCCGCTTGATGTTGTTGAGCGACTCCTGCACGATCCGGTAGATGGTGCCTTCCAGCAACGGCTCCAGCCGGCCGAACGAGACGCGATGGATGAAGTCGATCTGCAGGCTACCGGGCACCGACTGCTCCGCAACCAGGTAGGCGATCGCCAGCACGACGCCCGCCTCGTCCAGGATCGGGGGACGCAGACCGCTCATCACCCGCCGCCCTTCGGCGATCGAGCGGCGCAACAAGTGCACCGCCAACTCGACGGCGGCTCGGCCTTTCTCCGAGAGTTTGCCTTGCTCGCTGGTGACGCTTTCCAAGTGCAAAAGGGCGCCGCTGAGGTATTGCACCAGGCCGTCGTGCAGCTCGTAGGCGATGAGTTGCCGCTCGCGCTCGTGGGCCCGGATGAGCTGTTTGAGGAAGCGCTGCTCGCTCGTGAGCTGCTCTTCGGCCCGCTTGCGCTCGGTGATGTCGGTGGAGATGCCGCAAACCGCATAGGGCATGCCGGCCGAGTCGACCAGCGGAAACTTGACCGACACGTAGGTGCGCGGCTCGCCGGCCTGCGGAACCACCTCCTCGAACTGGCTGGCGGCGCCTGACTCGAGCACGGCCAGGTCGTTGGCTCGCAAGGCGTCGGCCGCTTCGGCCGGAAAGATGTCGTGGTCGGTCCGGCCGATGAGCTGGTCTCTGGTCAGGCAAAAGAAGATCTCATACGCGCGGTTCGCCAGCAAGTATCGCCCCTGGCTGTCCTTCACGTAGATCACCGCCGGCGTGTTGTCCAGAATGGCTTCGACCGCGGCCAGCCGGTCATGGCCCGGCTCGATCGCGCCGAGGCCGCAGCCGGCTCGTTCGCTGCTTTCCAGGTCGGCCAGGCGGTGGCGCAGGCGGGCGATTTCAGCCACCAGTTCGGCCTTGGTCTGTTTCACGCTTGAATCGTATCTGGGCCGGGGGGCCGCCGGCAATACGCGGCGGGCATGTTGAGTTGCCGCCGCTCAGGCTGCACAATGCCGGCCGGGCGCCGTGCGGCGTTGACCTGTCCGCTGACAGGCCGTGGCCTTTTGCGGTGTTCCCGCGTAGAACAATAAATGGAGCGACAAGCATGAGAGTCTGGCCGGGCCGACCATATCCGCTAGGAGCCACCTGGGACGGCACCGGCGTCAATTTCGCCCTTTACTCGGAGAACGCCAGCCAGGTCGAGCTGTGCCTGTTCGATTCGGCCGAGGATCGCCGCGAGACGGCGCGGGTGAAGATGCCGGAGCAGACCGACATGGTCTGGCACGCTTATCTGCCCGACGTGCGGCCCGGCCAGCTCTATGGCTATCGAGTTCATGGCCCCTACGATCCGGCCCACGGTCACCGCTTCAATCCGCACAAGGTCCTGCTGGATCCGTACGCCATGGCCATCGGCCGCGAAGTCCGCTGGGGCGACGACATGTGGGGCTATCGGATCGGGGACCCAGGGGCCGACTTGTCGTTCGACGACCGTGACAACGCGGCCGGCGCCGGGCTGGCCGCCGTGATCGATCCGGCCTTCACCTGGGGCGACGACCGCCCGCCCAACGTGCCCTGGCATAAGACGCTGATCTACGAGGTGCACGTGAAGGGGTTCACGCAGCGGCATCCCGAAGTGAACGAGCGGCTGCGGGGCACCTACTCGGGGCTGGCGTCCGAGGCGGCCCTCGACTACCTGCGCAAGCTGGGCGTGACGGCCGTCGAGTTGCTGCCGGTGCACCATTTCCTGGACGACCGGCACCTGGTGGACCGCGGGCTGGCGAACTATTGGGGCTACAACACGCTGGGCTTCTTTGCGCCGGCAGGCCGCTATTCGGGCGCCGATTCGCCGCAGGATACGGTGCGCGAGTTCAAAACCATGGTCCGCAACCTGCACGCCGCGGGGATCGAAGTCATCCTCGACGTGGTCTACAACCACACGGCCGAAGGGCACCAAATGGGGCCCACGCTATCGTTTCGAGGCATCGACAACGCGGCCTACTACCGGCTGTCTCCGGAGGACCCGCGTTATTACATGGACTTCACCGGCTGTGGCAACACGTTCCACATGCAGAACCCTCGGGTGCTGCAACTGGTGATGGACAGCTTGCGGTACTGGGTGACCCAGATGCACGTCGACGGCTTCCGCTTCGACCTGGCGAGCACGCTGGCGCGCGAGCTGTTCGACGTGAACAAGCTGGGTGCGTTCTTCGACATCATCCACCAGGATCCGGTGATCTCGCAGGTCAAGCTGATCGCCGAGCCGTGGGACCTGGGCGAGGGGGGCTACCAGGTGGGCAACTTTCCGATCCTCTGGTCCGAATGGAACGGGAAGTACCGCGACTGCGTGCGCCGGTTCTGGAAGGGGGACGAGGGGATGGTTTCGGAGTTCGCCACGCGGTTTTGCGGATCGAGCGACTTGTACGAGTGGAGCGACCGGCGGCCTCACGCCAGCATCAACTTCATCACCTGCCACGATGGGTTCACACTCCACGACCTGGTCTCGTACAACGAGAAGCACAACAAAGCCAACGGCGAGAACAACCGCGACGGTTCTTCGGACAACCACAGTTGGAATTGCGGCGTGGAAGGGCCCACCAACGACCCCAAGATCAAGGCGCTCCGCGAGCGCAAGAAGCGGAGCATGCTGGCCACGTTGTTGTTCTCCCAGGGCGTGGCCATGATCCTGTCGGGCGACGAGCTGGGGCACACGCAGCACGGCAACAACAACGCCTACTGCCAGGACAACGAGATCACCTGGCTCGACTGGGAGCTGACCGACGAGCGCCGCGAGTTCTTGGAGTTCACCCGCCGGGCGATCGGCATCCTCAGCGAGCAGCCGGTCTTCCACCGCCGCCGATTCTTTCACGGCCGTTCCATCCACGGCAGCGAAGCACGCGACATCGCCTGGCTCGACACTTCCGGGCAGGAAATGTCCCACGACGACTGGGGAACCAGGTTCGTGCGCTGCTTCGGCGTGCAACTATCCGGTAAGAACATCGACATGGACGAGCGCGGCGAAGTCATCAGCGGCGACACGTTCTTGTTGCTGTTCAACGCCGATCACGCCAACCAGATCGACTTCCACTTGCCGCCGCTGGAGGACGGCCAGCGATGGCAGATCATGCTCGACACGTTCGACCCGGCGACCGAGACCCAAGAGCTGGCCGGCGGCGGGTCGTATCCGCTGCGGCCCAGCTCCGTGGCATTGTTTCGCCTGCTCGACGGCGGCCAGGACGAATCCTGACTTCCCAGCCGGCAGCCGGGACAGCCGGCCCACCAGACACTCGCCCTCACGTCGAACCTTCGGATTCCCTGCCCGCCGTGCCCGCCGTGCGTACCGCTGCCTGATGCGTCTACTCAGCTACAACATTCACAAGGGCATTGGGGGGCGCGACCGCCTCTACCGGCTGGAGCGCGTGATCGCGGTGATCGAGCAGGAGAACCCGGACCTGATCTGCCTGCAGGAGGTGGATCACAACGTGCGGCGAACGAAAAACTCCGACCAGGCCCGCCTGCTGGCCGAATACTTCCACTGCCAGTCGCCGCTGTACCAGTGCAACGTGCGGCTGCGGCAGGGGGGTTATGGCAACCTCCTCTTGTCGCGATGGCCGTTGATCAGGCACCACCAGATCTCGCTCCGCTACAACAGCAAGAAGCAGCGCGGCGGGCAGTTTGCCGTCGTCGATACGCCCGAAGGAAACCTGCACCTGGTCAACTGGCACCTGGGCCTCGGCGAGCGCGAGCGGCAATGGCAGGTAAACCATGCCCTGGACCACGCCTTGTTTCGCGAATCCCAGGAGCTGCCCACGCTCATCGCCGGCGACTTCAACGACTGGCGAAACACACTGGCCCACCGCCTTTTGGCCGGGCGCGGCTTCAAGCCGGTCGCCGCTCCCCCCTCACGGTTCCGCACTTTTCCGGCTTATCTGGCCTTAGGATCGCTGGATAAGGCCTTCTACCGCGGCCAGTTCGAGATCCGGCATGCACGGGTCGTGGCCACGGCGCTGGCTCGGCGGGCCAGCGACCACCTGCCGCTGGTGGTCGATTTTCATATAAAGTGATACGGCAAAACCCGTTGGGCCGACCCGGCCTCGGCAAAGCCGGAGCGTTATGCCGGCGGGTATTGTCATGCCGTTGCGGCGAAAACGCCGATACTAGCCGACAAGCCGTCGCCCCGCACGGTCCGTGGCATTCCCAGCAACAAGGAAGTTGCGATGCTCGTCATCATCAGCGATCTGCACCTGACTGACGGAACCAGTGGGGCCACCGTCTCCAGCGGCGCATTTGAGATCTTTGCCCAGCGGCTCGCCGATCTGGCCGTGGCCGCTTCGTACAGGACCGACGGCAGCTATCGCCCCATCGAGCGGATCGACCTGGTGCTCTTGGGCGATATCCTGGACGTGATCCGCTCGACGCGCTGGTCGAAGGCGTCGAAAGCGAAGCCCTGGAACAGTCCCAACGATCCGGCAGTGGCTGCCGAGATAGCCCAGATTACCAGCGATATCCTGGCGGCCAACGAGGCCTCGCTGGCCGTGCTGCGGGGGCTGGCCGTCGAGGGGGCTGTTTGCGTCCCGCCCGCCAACAGCCAAGGCCGGCCGGTAACCGGGGCCGAGGGGATGGGCGTGCCCGTGCGGATCCATTACATGGTCGGCAATCATGACTGGCTTTTTCACTTGCCCGGCAGCCACTACGATCGGTTGCGGCAGATGGTGGTCCGCCAGATGGGGCTGGCCAACCGGCCCGACGTGCCGTTTCCGCACGATCCGGCCGAGTCGGGCGAACTGTTGGATCTGATGCGGCGCCACAAGATGTTCGCCCGCCACGGCGACATTTACGACCCGTTCAATTTCGAAGGCGACCGCGACGCCAGCAGCTTGGGCGACGCCATCGTCATCGAGCTCTTGAACCGGTTTACGACCGCCGTCGAAGCCGAGCTGGGCGACGATCTGCCGCTCTCGGCCCTGCTGGGCCTCAGGGAAATCGACAATGTCAGGCCGCTCTTGCTGGTGCCGGTCTGGATCGATGGGCTGCTGGCGCGGAGCTGCCCATTTCCATCGACCCGGACACAGGTCAAAATGATCTGGGACCGGCTGGCCGACGACTTCCTCTCGATCCCGTTCGTGCGGGCCCGCGACACATGGAACCCCGCGGACCTGGTCGACGGGCTCGAGCGGGCGCTCAAGTTCAGCAAGCGGCTTTCGATCGGATGGGCCAGCCGCACGGTAAGCTGGCTGCACGGCCTGCGCGGCAAGCAGCACGAGTCGTATGCCGCCCATGCGCTGGCCGAGCAGGATTTTCGGAACCGGCGGGCGAAGCACATCGTCTATGGCCACACGCACCATGCCGAGAGCGTGCCCTTGGACGCCAGCTTCGCCGAAGGCTACGTGCTGAACCAGGTCTACTTCAACTCGGGCACCTGGCGTCGGGTGCACCGGCAAACGCAACTGGCCTCCGGAGAGCACGAGTTTATCCCGGCCGACGTGATGACCTACCTGGCTTTCTTCCAAGGCGACGAGCGGAAAGGGAGGCCCTATGAAACCTGGTCTGGTACACTCGCAGTCAGTCCGCTGGACGTCCCCGTGCACCGCGTCGACCCGCCGCGGCCAGCCGATGCCCGCAGCCAATCGCTTTCGCCACCAGGCATACACACATCTGCCCCCCACTTCGTCCCATCACCTGCTGCTAAAGGCCGCACCGTGCCCACCCGCCGGGTCTGAGCCGTTCCGCCAGCGGATGCGCTCGGTGGGCCGGGCGTTTCGCTCGGCCAAGGTGGCTGCCGTTTACCTGGTGCACGGCACGTTCGCCGGTCTGGATGCCTTGGGCATCCTGGCCGAGGTCGGCCGCTGGTATCCCGCGGGCCGCGAGGCGATCGGGCGGATCGCCAAGCGGATGATCGACACCTTCACCGGCGACGCGGGGAACTACACCACGCGATACGCCGAATCGTTCGAAGAATCGCTGGACGCGGATGGCCAGGCGATTCCGGTCCGCCTTTTCCACTGGTCGAGCGAAAACCATCACCTGGGCCGGGCCGATGCCGCCATTCGCCTGATCGACGAGCTGGCCTCGCTCGAGCTGTCGCCGGGGCAGCGCGTGCTGGTATGGGGGCACAGCCACGCGGGCAATGTATTCGCTCTGTTGACCAACCTGTTGTCCGGCGACGCTGAGACGTTGGAGCGGTTTTTCGCGGCGACGGAGATCTACTATCGCTGGCCCTTCCCGGGAGTGATCGACATCCCGATCTGGCACCGCGTGCGGCAACTGCTGACCAAGGACCCACAGCGCCTCGCCGGGCGCCCGCTCGATCTGGTCACGTTCGGCACGCCGGTCCGCTACGGCTGGGACGAGCGGGGATTCGACCGGCTGCTGCACTTTGTCAACCACCGGCCTTCGCCCGGCCAGCCTGAGCACCTGGCGGTGTTTCCGCCCAAGGTCGAAGACGTATTCCAGGCGGCGGGCGGCGACTACGTGCAGCAGGTGGGGATCGCCGGCACGAACGCGATGCCCGCCGTGCTGGCCTGGCGGGCCTGGCTTGCCGATCAGCGGCTCAACCGCCTGCTCCAGCCCGGCTTGTCTGCGCGGGATTTGCTGGCCCGCTTGAAGCTGGGCGTCCGCGTCGCCGACAAAGGAACGACGCTTCTGGTCGACTACGGTCCGCCCGCCGGCAACCTGGCACAGCACCTGGCCGGCCATGCCGTATATACGCGTCACGAGTGGCTGTTGTTCCATGCCGAGCAAGTCGCCCGTCGCTTCTATGGCGAGTGATCGGTTCCGTTCTTGCTAGCGCTGCAAGCGCCAGACGTAGGCGCATTTTCGGAGCTCATTGCGGCCGTGCGCCCCCATCTGCTGGCTGCTGTTCCCCTTGCCCCGCCCCAAAGCCCAAATGTGCTGGGTGACGAAGCCGGCGGCCGCCGCCAGGTCGCAC
>JBBDNX010000676.1:0-2208 GCA_040877345.1 Pirellulales bacterium | reverse complement strand
ACTCCACCTGAATTCTGGCGAATTCAGCTACGAGGATCGCTCGGCCTCCAGTGCGGCCAGCCGCAGATGCGGCAGCGTGTGGCGGTGGTCGCCGCAGATGTAAAAACTCTCGCCGCCGTCGGCCACGGTGCGGACCAGGATCGTCTTCCAGGGGCGATAGTAATACTGCGGGTTCGTCTTGGGCGCCTCCTGGCTGGTGTCGCCGGCCAGCGGAACCAGGTCGAAGGCAGCCGTGGAGAAGTGGCGGATCTCGCGGCCATCCTGGTGGGCCACGTTGCGGGCCATGGAGAGCGCCTTGAGGTAGACCTCGGGACCCATCACGGCCGTGCCGAAGCAGAGGAAGACCCCGCCTTCGAGATTCGAGACGGTGTGGCAGAGCGAGAGAAAGTCGCGGTAGCTGGCCAGGCCATGCGCGGCGGCGTCGAAGTTGGGGTGCTCGTGCAGGATGTCGTAGCCGATGCCGACGTGGACGGTCGCGGGAATGCCCAAGTGGTACGCGGCCGCCAGCAGGCTGGTATCCTTGTACGGGAAATCGCCTTGGAGGATCTCGCGGCCGACGGCCTCGCCGAAGCCGAGCCCCTGCTCGGCGCCGCGTGCAACGACGTCGTTGATCTGGCCCGTCTCGTGCCAAAGGCCGAACTCGCCGGTGCGGATGTAGCGGGCGACGCTCTCGCAGGTGGCGCCAAAGCGGGCCAATTCGTAGTCGTGGATGGGGCCGGCGCCGTTCATGCCGACGTGGGTGATCAGGCCCCGCTGGAGCAAGTCGATCAACTGGCGTGCGACGCCGGCCCGGATGACGTGGGCGCCGAAAAGCATCAGCCGCGCGGCGCCGGCCGCGCGGGCGTCGACCAGCCGGCGGCCAAGCGTCGCCACGTCGTTGCGGTGCACTTGGGCCAGCGGCGGCGGCTGGTGGTCGAGCGGCAAGAAGCTATCGCGCGACAAATCGTGCCGCCGCTCGGCGAGCGGCTTGATCTTGAGTCGGCTGCGGTCGAATTGAGGAAACATGGGGTCAGGAGTCAGAGGTCGGAGGTCAGAGGTCGGAGGTCAGAGGTCAGAAGTCATCTTTCCTCCTTTCCTCCCAGCCCCAGGATCTCGAGCAGCTCGTCGTGGCAGCGATAGTCGCCGATGATGATGTCGGCGCCGGCCCGGACGAGACGCTCGCGTTTCCAGGCGTTGACGCCCAGCCGAGTTTCCTCGTTGCTGGCCACGCCGATGGCCACGCCGCCGGCCCGGCGGGTTTCTTCAATCTCGACGAAGCCGTCGCCGAACGCCAACAGCTCCTGCCCCTCACTCCCCGTGTCGGCGATGATCCGCGCGATCACCTTGGCCTTGGAAAAGTCCTGGTAGTTGTCGAGCGCACCGTAAACGCGGGGGCCGAAGTATCGGTCGAGATCGAGCGCTGCCAGCTCGTCCCGGACGTACTCGAGATCGGTGCCGGAGGCCAGGTACAACGTCAGGCCTCGCTCGCAGAGCCGCTCCAGCAGCCGCCGTGACTCCGGCACCGCCAGATCGTCGGGCGCCAGCGTACCCTGCTTGAGTCCTTCCACGCGCCGGCTGATTTGGCTCCAGAGCAGATCGTGGTACTGGTGCTTGTACTCCAGCGGATCGCGTGGCAGGCCGCCGCGCGATCGGACCTCGTCGGCAAGCTGGATCATCTGGTAGATGGTCTGCTTGCCGTTAAGCCGCATCACGAACTCCTCGACGTGGGCGGCCAGTCGTTCGCGCGTTTCGCCGCTGCCGGTGCCCGCCAGCACCTCGACCATCATGGGGATCATCACGTCAGGCCAGTTGCGGCGGATGAGCGACAACGTGCCGTCGAAATCGAACAAGACCGAACGAAATCGGCCCCGAGGAAGATCCGGCCGCAGAATCTCGATCGACTGGTCCATGGAAGCCAAGAACTACACGCGCATCAGGTGCTCGAGGATATACAGCTCCAGGCCTTCGTAGTCCCGCGCCTGTCGGAACGACTCGATCTTGCGGGCGTCGACCGCGCGGACCGCCTTGAGCAAGTGCTGGAACATCCGCAGGCTGTTGGCCAGGTGCCGCGATTCGTCGGCCTGCTTGGTGGTCCGCATCGCCTTGATGTCGAGGCCGACGACGCCGATGTCGTAATAGCCGGCGCGGTCGAGCACCCACACCTGGTTGAAGGCCCGCCGCAGGTCGACCGAGCCGAAGGCCTTGTCCTGGTCGTATTTCAGGCCGTTC
>JBBDNX010000675.1:0-12217 GCA_040877345.1 Pirellulales bacterium | reverse complement strand
GGGGCGGCGGGAATCGAACTCGCAACCTCTGGTTTTGGAGACCAGCGCTCTGCCAATTGAGCTACACCCCTATTGTCCACGTTTCGATAACCGCTTGCCGCCCTGATAAAACTCGTTTACTCGATGATCTTCGTGACCACGCCCGAGCCGACCGTCTTGCCACCCTCGCGAATGGCGAAACGCACCCCGTCGTCCATGGCAATGGGGCTGATCAGCTCGATGCTCAGCTTGGCATTGTCGCCCGGCATGCACATCTCGATGTCGCCGGTAAGGTTCGCGCTGCCGGTGACGTCGGTCGTGCGGAAGTAGAACTGCGGCCGGTAACCGCTGAAGAACGGCGTGTGCCGGCCACCTTCTTCCTTCGACAGCACGTACACTTCGGCCTCGAACTTGGTATGCGGAGTGATCGAACCGGGCTTGGCCAGGACCTGGCCCCGCTCGATGTCCTCGCGTTTCAGTCCCCGCAGCAGGCAGCCGACATTGTCGCCGGCCCGGCCCTCGTTCAGCGTCTTGTTGAACATCTCCACGCCGGTCACCGTGGTCTTGAACGGTTTCTTGGCCAGACCGATCACCTCCACCTCATCGCCCACGTGGACGACGCCCCGCTCGATTCGCCCGGTGGCGACGGTGCCGCGGCCTTCAATCGAGAACACGTCTTCCACGGCCATCAAGAAGGGCTTGTCGACCTCGCGGACCGGCTCCGGGATGTAGTTGTCGATGGCATCCATCAGTTCCTGGATGCACTTGGTCTTCTCCGGGTCGGTCGGGCTATCGTAGGCCAGCCGGCTGGCGCCGCGAATGATGGGGATTTCCTCCCCCGGGAAACCATAGTGGGTCAACAACTCGCGGAGCTCCAGCTCGACCAGCTCCAATAGCTCTTCGTCGTCGACCAGGTCGACCTTGTTCAAAAACACGACCAGTGCCGGCACGCCCACCTGGCGAGCCAGCAGGATGTGCTCACGGGTCTGGGGCATGGGTCCATCGGCGGCCGATACGACCAGGATGGCACCGTCCATCTGGGCGGCCCCGGTGATCATGTTCTTGATGAAGTCGGCGTGCCCCGGGCAATCGATGTGGGCGTAATGCCGGTTGGCCGTCTCGTATTCCACGTGGCTGACGGCGATGGTGACGGTCTTGGTTTCGTCGCGGACGGTGCCGCCCTTGGCGATATCTGCATACGACTTGAAGCTGGCCAGTCCCTTGGCCGCCTGCACGGCGAGGATGGCCCCCGTCAGGGTCGTCTTTCCATGGTCGATGTGGCCGATCGTGCCCACGTTGACGTGCGGTTTGGTCCGTTCGAAAGTAGCCTTGGCCATTCTATCTCCCTGCGTTCAAAGCGATGGTCGTTACCAGATTCAATCAGTGCAAAAAGAGCTGCTGATGGGATTCGGACCCATGACCTCGTCCTTACCAAGGACGCGCTCTACCAACTGAGCTACAGCAGCTTGGGCCACGTGTTTCAGCAGTTCCTGTCTCACCAGTCCCACCAGCCCCCCCCGCCCGCCGGGGGCCCAGGCGGGCAAAGCGGGTGAAGGGAATCGAACCCTCGTCTTTAGCTTGGAAGGCTATTGCTCTACCATTGAGCTACACCCGCATCGGTCGGCAGGCTACCCATTCTATCAGGCCGGCGGGCGCCAGCAGGGCTGAATAACTGGGGGGTACAGGATTCGAACCTGTGAAGGCATAGCCATCAGATTTACAGTCTGACCCCTTTGACCGCTCGGGAAACCCCCCGCTCGCGAAAGCTCGCCGGGCAGCGAATTCGCCGCCGGGACTGCACCGGCCGCCCGCAGCGATCCCAAGATTGCCTGGAATACCTTCGTCCCTACGAGCTAGCGGAGGGACTTGAACCCACAACCTGCTGATTACAAATCAGCCGCTCTGCCAGTTGAGCTACGCTAGCCTGCGCGACCCGCCACGAAAACAAGTAAATATAATGAACCTGGCACCATCTGCAATATGGACCGGGGAAAAATCGGCCTTGGCATGCATTCTGCCGCCATCGCGGCGGACGGCCCCGCCGCTGACGTCGAACGTGAGCTGCATCGAAGCGAGCAACACGGCGTCGCCGCACTCCGGCGACCCCGCGCTATGGTCAGTAGGACGGGCTTCCTTGCTGCTTCCCGGCCGGTCTTGCCTGGACGGACTGGGAAGGCCGCCTACGTCCGCCGGCGAGGCCCGGCTTACAGGCCGGGAATCTCGATTTTTTCCTCCTGGGCCGCCTTGCGCAGCTTGCTGAGGGCCCGGGCCTCGATTTGGCGGACGCGTTCCTTGGTGACTCCCATTTCGGCGCCAACCTCCTTCAGCGTCAAGGGTTCCTGCCCGCGGGCCAGGCCAAAACGGCTGATAATGATTTTCTGCTCGCGGTCGTCGAGCCGCTCCAGGATCTTGCCGATCTGCTGCTCGCGCTGCTGCTGGGCGCTTTCCAGCTCGTACTGGTCGGTCCGTTCGTCCTCGGTGGCCGAAAACATCTCCTCGTTGCTGGTCCGGAAGCGATCCCGGCGGCGCAGCTCGTCGGGAATGGTGCGGGCGAAGTTCTTCATGATCGCCCAACTGGCGTACGTGCTGAACTTGTTGCCGCGGGCGAAGTCGAACTTCTCGACCGCCCGGATCAACGACATGTTGCCATCGCTGACCAGCTCGAAGAAGTTGTCGGCCGGCCCGACGTGCCGCTTGGCGATCGAAACCACCAGCCGCAGGTTGGCCCGGATGATGAGGTTCTTGGTGGCGACCGCCTCGTCGTAGAGCTTTTCAACCTGGTCCATCAAGCTGCTCTTGGCGCGAGCCGGATCGAGCGACTCGCGCAGCCGGCTGGCCCGATGCTTGAGGTAGTTCAGCTTGCGGAACAGGTGTACTTCCTGCTCGCGCGACAGCAGGGTGACCTCATAGAGGCTGGCAAGATACGGGGGCAGCCCGCTGGGCAGCCTGGTTTTCTTGGCTGGCGCCGCGTTTTCGGGCATCGGACCCAGGACGACCTTTTCGGCGCCCGGCTGCGAAAACAGCGGGTTGTCGATGTAGTCCAGGGGCAGCTCGATGATCCGCACCGCCCGCATCTCGTTGATGACGCGGTAGATGCTGGTCTTGGTCCGGCAATGCCGCTTGGCCAACACGTCGACCGACACGCCGCGGCGATACTGCTGATCGATCTTACGCTTCGCTTCGTCGGACAGCGGGCCGGAGTTCTCAGGGAAAATGGCCAGATCGGGATGGTCCTGGTCAAATGCCTTGAGCGTGTAGCGGATCGTCTCCACGCTGCGTCCCATCCGCTCGGCAAGCCGGCGGGTGACTTCCGCCGGGCAGCCGCCCGCGCGGGCCAGCCGCCGCGCGCGGTCGATGATGCTCGACCGCTCGTCTTCGCTGAGCTGGCTGAAACGTGCGCCGCGGTGCACCCGCTCTTCGTTGCCCTTCACGAATCGATCCACTGAGCTCTTCAAAAAGCCAACTCGCTTGCGACCATCGAACATGAACCGACGGCTCACCAGCCCTTGCTGGCGCCAACGCGATATGGTCTTGGTCGACACCTTGAACTGCCGGCTCAATTCCTCCACCGTCAGAACCTGTTCACCGGCCGCTTCGGCCGGCACGTTGGCCGCGTCCGAAACGTCTTCGACGAACAGCCGCAAGTCGTGGCGGGCCTCTTCGCCCGTCAACTTCATTGCCGGATACGATTCAGGCCGGAAGTCGGTGATCCGATAGCACAAATATTCATACGTATAGGTGCGAGCGTCGTCGAGCTCGGCCAGCAACCGCTCTGCACGGTCGGCCTGGTCGAGTTTCTTGTCGCGCGGCGCGTAGCGGACCTGCTGGTCCCGCAATTGTCGAATGACAGGATTAAGGTAGTCGGTGTGCATTGAAATCCCCTTCTCGAGCCAATCCGGCGGTGTTCCCTGCGACTCCGCGCCCGCCGGGGCTATTGCTTTCCTCTTGGGCGTCCAAGGGCCCAACCGCAGGGACGAGTTCCAAAGAACCAAGCGTCCATCCGGCGGGCCCATCTTACCGCCCGGCGGTATGCAGGGGCAAATCCATTGCGCCGTGCGAACCACCAAAATCGGCCCCCGTCGTTCCACGAATTACCCCTGGGGGGGCATACCAAGTGTACTAGTCCTACGCAATAAAGTGTCCCACCGCCCACTAAAAGTTCGCCTCGCGGCGAAATTTGTTAAGGCGAGGCGGCCCAAGGGCCTGCCAAGCCCCCACGAATGGAGCAATCGGCGAGCCAATCGCCCGCAAATCGCGTAGCATTGCCGTTTCGCAGGGCAAGTACCGATCTCTGATCCTACGGATTGGGCACCGGCCAGCCACTTACTGCCAAAATGACAGGCAGCCGGGCGTCCTGGCAGGGGTCGAAACCACTCCCGCAGAGGCTCGGCCAGCCCACAGGCTTCGATTCAACTTTACCTTCTGCCCGGTCGATAAGCCTGGCGCAACCGGCATGGCCGGACCAATCACGGCCCCAAGTAGGAAAAGCGATGAGCAACTGCGTTAGGACCCGTAGGGCAGCCGCAGCCATCTGCCTGTTCGGTTTACTGCCAGCCACCCCTGCGGCGGCCGTTGCCGGGACCGCGCACCGTCTGGGGTGCCAACGAAAGCCGGGAGACATGGCCCGCGTTGAAGTCAGCCTCGAAGTGGGGGGCGACTTGACCACCGTCGAAGACGGCAAGCTGAAACTGCTCAAAATGAGCGTGGTGGCCAACCTGGCTTATGATGAAAAGCTGCTTTCCGCCGACAATGCGGCGGACACAATACGGGCGACACGGCACTACGACCGCGCCGAAGCTGTAATCAAGGTCGAAAAGGGAGGTCTCGAGCCCTCGCTGCGCGAAGATCGCAATCTCCTGGTTGCCCAGGTCGATCAGGGCGGAACCACTATTTTCAGTCCTCTCGGGCCCCTGACGCGGGAGGAGTTGGACCTGGTCGATATTCCGGCCAACAGCTTGCTCGTCGACAGCCTGCTGCCGGGTACGCCCGTTGCCGTGGGAGACCGTTGGCAGCACGGCGACCGGCTCTTGGCCGCCCTGCTGGGACTGGATGCCGTCAGTCAGACCGACGTGGCGAGCGAGCTCGTGGCCGCCGACGCCCAGACAGCCAGCATCGAGTTGGAGGGCAAACTGCACGGGGCCATCGGAGGGGTGGCCACCGAAATCGAATTGAAGGGCAAGTATTCGTTTTCGTTTGCTCAGCGGCGGGTGACGCGGCTGGGGCTGCTGATCCAGGAGAAACGCTCCGTCGGGCACGTGGGTCCCGGCGTCGACGTGGTTGCCAGGCTGCTGATGACGGTAGCCCCGGTGCGGGCGGTTGGAAACCTCGCCGACCAAACGCTGGCGGGGCTGGAAGTGGAGCCACGCCCCCAGGCCACCCTGCTGGAGTACGAATCACCTGGTGGCAAGTTCCAGCTTGCCTACGATCGCCGCTGGCACATCATGGACGACCGGGCCGACTTGCTCGCCATGCGCCTGGTGGATCGCGGCGAACTGATTGCCCAGTGCAACGTGTCGGCCCTGCCCCCGGTTGAGCCGGGAAAGCAGGTAACGCTCTCGAAGTTCCAGGCCGACATCGGGCGGTCGTTGAGCGGCGATTTCCGGCAGATACGCGAGGCGGCGGCGTCCGAGGCCGATGGCCTGCTGACTTACCGCGTCGTGGCCGAGGGTGAGGTCGCCGAGTTGCCCATGCGGTGGCACTACTACCTGGTGGTCGGTGCGGAGGGCCGGCAGGTGGTTTTCGCCTTTACCGTCGAGCCGGAACTGGTGGAGCGTCTGGCCGGGTCGGATGAAATGCTGGTTTCGTCGGTGCAGTTCGCACCGGGTCAAGCCGCGACGGCCGCCAGGCCGGGGCGTGCCGGGCAGAAGGTCCAGTCCCGCTAGACAGCGTGTCCAATCCGCGGCCTGCGGCCGCACCTCGCCGCCGGGCGAAAAACGGCGGGAAAAGTTTGACCCTTCTTTGCAAGGGCAACTATACTAAGAGGTTCCGGGACCGATTTTTTTCCGGCTCTCGGCAACTCCTTTCGAGCACTCTCAAGTATGCATCAACTCCACCGGTCGTCGATAGCGCTTGCGTTCGGGTTTGCGCTGGCAGTTGCAACGAATCCCTTGCCGTTGCTGGCCCAGCAGGCACCCGCGCGGGGTAATGCCGTGCAACCAGCGCCGAGTGGGCGGTTCGGGGCCATCGGTCCGGGAGTGGAGATTGCGATTCCATCGCAACCGGATCCCGGCGCAACGTTCAGCCGCCACGACCTGGTCGAGGTGCTGGCGGTCGATCCCGCCTACAGCGAACGGCCCTACGCCCAGGGACGCTCGCAGGCCAAAGATGTTGTCTTCGAGCGGGACATCTGGGCGCTGGAGTTCACGTTCAAACCGGTCCGGTTGATCGAGGTGGATGTGCCCGACGACCAGGGGCGCATGCAGCGCAAGCTGATCTGGTACCTGGTTTACAAAGTGAAACACACGGGCAAAAAGGCGCACCGCACGGTGAGCGCCGACGGCACGGTCTCGGTCGAGTACATCGACATGGCCGAGCCGGTGCATTTCATACCGCAGTTGCGGCTCGAGAGTTGGGACACGGGCAAGGTCTACCCCGACCGGGTCATCCCGGTGGCGGTGGCAGCGATCCAGGCCAGGGAGGATGCCAGCCGCCGCATCATTAACGCCGACAAGGTCCTCGGCGGTGCTCCTGCGCGGCTGCGCAACACAGTCGAAATGATGGACGAAATCCCGCCCAGCAGCGACGAGCAGGACAACAGCGTTTGGGGCGTCGCCACCTGGGAGGACATCGACCCGACCACCGATCATTTCTCAATTTACGTGCAAGGCCTCACGAACGCCTACCGCTGGGAGGATGCCAAGACCGGTGAGCCGGCCGCCTACGCGTACCAGGCGGGCCAGCCCGCCGGCACGGGCCGCAAGATTCGGCCCAAGACGTTGCGGCTCAACTTCTGGCGGCCGGGCGACCAATTTTACGAGCACGAGGGAGAGATCCGCTACGGCTACCACGACCATCCAGGCATCGAGCGCTTTGGACTCACCGCGGAAGAGCAGGTTGACTATCTCTGGGTTTACCGATAGAAATGGCTTGCGCACCTGAGCCGGGCGAGAGGCCCGGATCCGCTTGAAGAGGTAGGTCGAGGAGTTTTAGGGGAGTCTGGATCGAATGGCACACAAGAAGGGACAAGGTTCCAGCCGCAACGGCCGCGACTCGAACGGCCAGCGTCGGGGCGTCAAGAAGTTCGGCGGCCAGCAGGTCTCCGCCGGGAATATCCTGGTCCGACAGGTGGGCAACCGCTTTTTCCCGGGCAAGGGCGTCGGACAGGGCAACGACTACACCCTGTTCGCGCTGGTGGATGGTTTGGTCAAGTTCGACCGTGACGGCCGCCGCGTGAGCATCGTCGCAGCGTCGAAGCCAGCCCGGCTCTAACGCTATCCCCCGATCCTCTCTCGGCGGATGTGGTTACATAAGGCGTGGCCCGCGGGGTCATCCCTTTCCCTTTGCGCCGTGCCGCGGGGCTACTTGTCATGTTTGTCGACCGAGTCGAAATCGAGGTACTGGCAGGCAAGGGCGGCGACGGCTGTGTCAGCTTTCGCCGCGAAAAATTTGTGCCGCGCGGGGGGCCCGATGGCGGCGACGGCGGCGACGGCGGCAGTGTCGTGATTGTGGCCGAGCCGGGAGTGGACAGCCTGGCCGCGCTGGCGCACCGCAAGCAGTGGAAGGCCTCCAGCGGCCAGGCCGGCCAGGGCGCCAACCGTCACGGAGCCAGTGCCGAAGACCTGGGGATCCAGGTTCCGCCGGGCACGTTGGTGATCGACGCGGCCGCTGGCTTCGTGCTGAAGGACCTGGCCCAGCCCGGCGACCAGGTGGTGGCCGCCAGGGGAGGCCGGGGGGGCAAGGGCAACCTGCGCTTCAAGTCGGCCACCAACCGAGCGCCCCGGCAATCGACGCCCGGCGAAGCGGGCGAATCCCGCCGCCTCGTCCTGGAGCTGAAAGTTATTGCCGACGTCGGGCTGATCGGAAAGCCGAACGCCGGCAAGAGCACGCTGCTGAGCCGCTTGTCGCGAGCCAGGCCGCGGATCGCATCCTATCCATTCACCACCAAACATCCGAACCTGGGGCTGGTGCGGCTCGACTCGGAGCGTTCGTTCGTGCTGGCCGACATTCCCGGCTTGATCGAAGGCGCTCACGAGGGGCTGGGGCTGGGCCACGAGTTCCTGCGCCACGTGCAGCGGGCCGGGATCCTGGTTCACCTGGTCGAGCCCGAACCGGCCGACGGGAGCGATCCGTTGGCCAATTACCAGGTGATCCGGCAGGAGCTCGACCGGTACGATGTTTCGCTGGGCCAGCGTCCCGAGATCCTGGTTGTTTCCAAGGCCGAGCTGCCTTCCGCCCCCTCGGTGCAAGCGCGACTCGAAGCAACGCTAGAGCGAGAGGTGCTCGCCGCGTCGGCGGTAACCGGTGCAGGCTTGGACAAGCTGCTGCGGGTGATCGCCGCGGCACTCGAATCGGCCCCTCAGATGGCCGGCACGCGAGGCTGAAGGGGCGCAACACCTGGCGCAACGGCAATGCCCGGCACCGCGAACGATCCCCTGGTGGCCGTCGACATCGGCAACAGCCGATTGAAGTTCGGCCTGTTCGATCGCCAAGCCGTGAGCACGGCGGAAGCGGACCGGCTGCCCGTTGCGCAACGGACATTGGAACTCGCCGGCGCGGACGGCTGGCTCGACGAACTGGCCGCCTGGCTGTCACCGCTCGAAGCACGCTCGGCCTGTTGGTTTGTCGGCAGCGTCGAGCGCACGGTCGCTTCGACGCTTGTCGACTGGCTCCGCTGGGCGCACGGCGGGCAAGCGCCCCTGCGCCTGACATTGCTGGCCTCACTGGACTTGCCGTTGATTGTCGAGCTGCCCCGGCCCGATATGGTGGGCATCGATCGGCTGCTGGCAGCCGTGGCCGTAAACCGGCTTCGCAAACCGGACCATGCCGCGATCGTCGTCGACCTGGGAACGGCGATTACCGTCGACCTGGTGTCGCCGGCAGGCGCTTTTTTAGGGGGCGCCATCCTGCCGGGCATCGCCCTGGCCGCCCGTGCGTTGCACGCCTTCACCGATTTGTTGCCGCTGCTGGACATGCCCCGCCTCGACGAACCGCCGGCCGCTCTGGGAGCATCCACGATCGAAGCTTTGCGGTCGGGAATCTATTGGGGCGCCGTGGGCGGTATCCGGCAGTTGATCGAATTGCTCTCGGCAAGCCAGCCGGCCGGCTGCCAGATCTACCTGACCGGCGGAGCCGCGCCCGCCGTAGCCGGGTTGCTGGCGCCGTCGGCCCGGTTTGAACCGCATTTGACACTGGCCGGCATCGCCCTATCCGCCAAGCTGTGACGCTCGGACCGTACGCCGTTGTATTGACACCCCGGGGCCGCGGCGCGGTCGCCAGCTTGCTGGTGGCAGGGCAGGGGGCCGAGCAGGTGGTGGCCGGCTTGTTTCGTGCCGCCGGGTCAAGCCAGGTGGCCGTGCCGATCGGCCGGATTCAATTCGGCCATTGGGCGCGGTCGCCACGCGAGCAAGTGGTTGTCTGCCACAAGGGGCCGGACCAAGTCGAGGTCCACTGCCATGGCGGCACCGTGGCCGCCCAAGTCATCGCCGACTCGCTGGTAGAGGCCGGCTGCCGCCTTATCTCGTGGCACGCGTGGTGCGCCGGCAGCCAGGCCGATCCGCTGGCCGCCGAAGCGCAGCAAGCCTTGGCCTTGGCCCGTACCGAGCGCGCTGCCGCCATCTTGCTGGACCAGTTCCACGGAGCACTGAGCGGCGAGCTTCGCGAGATCGCCGACCTGCTCGAAGCTGGCTCGACGGCTGGGGCATCGCGGGCGGCGGGGCGGTTGCGGCAGCTTGCTGCCTGGAAACGCCTGGGCAGTCACCTCACCCGGCCATTCCGCGTGGTTCTGGCCGGGCGGCCCAACGTGGGCAAGAGCAGTCTGATCAACGCCCTGGTCGGCTACCCCCGGGCCATCGTGTTTGATCAGCCGGGCACGACCCGCGACATAGTGACTGCCAGCACGGCCCTGGAAGGATGGCCGGTTGAACTGGCCGACACGGCCGGACTGGCGGCGAGCAGCGACCCACTGGAAACGTCCGGCATGCGGCTGGCGATCGAGCACTTTTCAACCGCGGATGCCCGTGTGCTGGTGTTCGACGCGAGCCGTCCTTGGTCGAAGGAGGACGACGACCTGGCAGCCCGCTGGCCCGACGCGATCATCGTCCACAACAAGTCGGACCTGCCGCCGCCGGGCGGTCCCGTCGGACCAGCAGGCGTGAGCACTAGCGCCGTTGTCGAGGGCGGGGCAGGCAGCCTGGCCTGCGCGCTCGTCGAGCACCTGGTGCCCGAAGCGCCCGCCGCAGGCGCTCCTGTGCCCTTCAACGACCGGCAGATGGCGGCCATCGAGCAAGGCCTGGCCGACCTCGAGCGAGGAAACGGGCAACAGGCCGCAACGGACTTGCGACGCCTGCTTTCGCAAGGCGGCAGCTAGCATCCGCCTGATCCTTCGATTGCCGCTATAGGGCGCCGGACGGCCTTTCGATATACTTCCGCCGCGCGGAAATGGACCCTCCCGCGATGTTCAGGAGGAACAGCAATGCAAGTCCGGTCGAGCGCTTGTTTTATCGCGATTTTCTCCGCCCTGCTCCTCGGTTTCGGGCCGTGGGTTTGCAAGGCGTTCGAATCAGGGGAGCCTGTTCGGGCCGAGTCACCCCAGCCCGCGGAGGAACCGGCTGCTCCAGCCGAGTTGCCCATCGACGAACCCGGCGATGTGGAGCCCGTCATCATCGAGGACGAGGTTGAGCCCGCCCCGCTGGACTCCGATGAGGGAGACGAACCATCGGCAGACAGCGGCGACGAAGCGGATAGCCTGGCACCCGGCGACCCGTTGCTGCCGCTGCCGGCCGACGACGAACCGGCTGATGAGCCAACGGCCAACCAGCCATCGGCCCAGCCGCGACCGGTGGCCGAACCGATTGAGTTCGACGGCGTGCGGCCGGGCCGCTCGACGATCGAAGAAGCCCAGAGCGTGTGGGGCGAGCCGATCGAGGCGCGCAGCCAGGGCGAAATGCAACTGCACACTTTTGCGCGCCAGCCGTTCGAGCAGATCGAAGTCGCCTCACATCAGGGCCGCGTGGTCTCAATTACAATCGCGTTGCGCGAGCAGTTCCCGGCCCAGACGATTGCCCAGCAACTGGGGATTGCCGGGGTGCACCCGGTGCTGATGCCGGCGGAATCGGGGGCCTGGATCGGCCAGGCCTATCCGGAACGCGGAGTGCTGCTGCGGTTCGCGCCTGCCGCACCGGTGCAGCCCGGTGAGGATCCTGGGGCGGCGGTGAAGCGGCCCCCGCCGCGGGTCTCGCAGGTCGTGCTCACTGCCATCGATCCGCTTCCCTTCATCGAGCGGTCCGAAGCCCGTCTGGGACACGACGACACGGCTTGCCTGGTGGATCTGGCGACGGCCATCGACTTGGATCCCGCGAGCGCCCGGGCCTGGTGGCTGCGGTCGCGCGTGCTGGCCGACCTGGGTCAGCGCGACGCCGCCCTGGCTGCCGCGGACGAGGCACTTGGCCTCGAACCGGACCATGCCGAGTACCTGTTGACGCGTTCCCGAATCCTGGCCGACGCAGGCCTGTTCGAAGAGGCGACTGATGAGACCAAGCAAGTGCTCGGGCAAACCGGGCTGGAAACGCACGTACACGCCCGGGCCCTGGCCCAATTGGGCGACCAGCTCGCGGCCAGCCGCCATCGCGACTACCAGGGCGCCCTGGAGTACCATCTGCAGGCGATCCGTCTGGCCCAGCCGCTCGCCGGCGACCGGCAGGCCAGCGTCCGCCGATCGGCCCGGCGAACCCTGATTGAGGCCCATCTGGCCGTGGCCCAGGACATTGCCTGGGGCCAGTGGCAGCAAAAGGAGGAGGTCGTTCCGAAATGGCTCGAGCGGGCTCGACGAATCGCCGACGAATCGGTCGCCATCGAAGGCCTCCATACCGAGCTGCGCCTGCGGGTCGAAGCGCAGTCGCTGGCCGCCTGCGTCGGCGTCAGGGGAAAGATCGACCCGGCCCAGTTTGCCAGGCAGGCACTCGAAACAGGACGCCAGGCCATCGATCAATGTGCCGACCCGTTGCGGCGCCAGCGGTTGCAATGGCAGTTGGGTCTTGCAATGTACGATGCGCTGCAGGCTTGGCACGTGCGCGGGCAGCCC
>JBBDNX010000674.1:0-2217 GCA_040877345.1 Pirellulales bacterium | reverse complement strand
TTCAGGCTGTCGAACTGCCAGCCATAGCCGACCAGCGTCACGCCGGCGTGCTTGTGGGTGAGCCCCTCCAGCCGCCCGAGCGTATCATACGAAAACGTGCTGGTGGCCACGTCGGGGGCCGGGCTCTGCACGAGGTCCGTGAAGCGGACGATGCTGGTGAACTGGTGGATGGCGTTGTAGCCGAAGTCGACCCCCTTGGTGGCGACCGTGTTGCCGCCCGTCTGCCCCTGCTGCCGCACGCCCGTCATCCGCGAAAGGGCATCGTAGCGGTAGGTGTTCAACAAGTCGTCCACGCCGTCGATCTCGGCGGAGAGCGACGTGCGCCGCGAGAGGGCGTCGTAGGCCGAGTCCAGGACCACCCGCGGCGCGCCGGGCGTGTTCTGGTTGTCGACCCGCGTCACGGCCCCCAGGCCATCGTACGTGAAGGCGTAGGCGCTCTTGGCGTCGCCGGCCGTGGCGAGCTGCCCGGCCGCGTCGAACGATTGCGTGATGATGTGGACCAGCTCGCGCAAGTTGATCGGATTGCCGGTCATCTGCGGCAGGTTGATCCCCGCCTGGGGCGGCTGGAACGTGACGGTGTAAGGCCCGCCCGCGTTGCCGGAGACCGACACGTTGTCGATATTGGTCAGCGCCTCCAGGGCCGACTCCACCGCCGAGGCCGCCGCGTTGTAGGCGATTGAGCCGGTGGTCTGGCCGTCGAACGCGACGGTGAACGTGCCCGAGTAGGCGTCGTTGACGTTGATCCGCTGGACTTCGCTGAGCTGCGTCGGCCCCTGGATGTTGGTGGAAGCCGTGATGGTGCCCCCCAGCATGCTGGAGTTGTTCACGATCAACTGGGGGACGTTGATGCCCGCCCAGGCGCCTTGGAACGTGACGGCGTAGGGCCCGCCGACGTTTCCAGCCACCTGCACGTCGCCGACGGCGATGTTGGCCAAGCCTTCCAGCGCGGTTTGAATGGTCATCGGCATGGCGTTGTAGGCGATCGGGCCGGTCGTCTGGCCGTTGAACGAGAGCGTGAAGCTGCCGCCGGCCGCCTGGCTGGAGACCGTGATCGTTTGCACTTCGTTCGTTGGCTGCGACTTGCCCTTGACGACTTCGGTGACGACGCCGATTTCGGCGAAGATCAAATCCACGTCCGTGTCGCCCAGCTCGTTCTGAAAAGTCACGTCGAACTCGGGCCAGGTCCCGGTCACCACAACGTTGCCCGGGCCAACCGCCCACATCCAGTCGAACCGGCTCTGAAGCTCCGCCGCCGTCAAGAGCGGCTCGATGAAAATGTCGGAGCTTTTATAGGCCAGGATGTACTTGCCCTGGTTCGGCTGGAAGCTGATGTGCTGCACTTCATTGGTCAGGTTGTGGCCGGGCGTCGTCGTGCCGACCGAGACCAACTCGACCCCGGACAAGCCGTTCCCGTTGGCCGTGATGGCCGGGACGTCGGTGGCGGCCTTGGCGCCCTGGAACGTGACCAGAAAGGGACTGGCGGGCGTTCCGGCGCCGGTAACGGCCACATTGCCGAAACCGATGGTGCCCAGGTTCTGCAGGGCCGACTGCACCTGCATCGCGGTGGCGTTGAAGGGGATCGGGCCGGTGGTCTGGCCGTTGAACGAGAGCGTCCAGTTGCCGCCCGTGGCGGCCGGCAGCACGATCTGCTGCACTTCGTTCCGCGCCGCGCGCCCCTCGGTCAGCGTGGTCACCACGACCGTGGGCAGCGTCACGTTGCCGATCCATTCTTCCTTGACGAGCTGGTGGAGGGCGTCGTGGCTGAAATCGCGGATTTTGCCGGTCCGGTCGACCATCCGGCTCAGATCGCCCGCCTCGCTATAGACGAACTGCCGCGACAGCCCCAGCTCGTTCGATTCGCTGCTGACCCGGTCCAACAGGTCATAGGACCAGGATGTGTCGTTCCCGGCGCTGTCCGTCAGCCGAGTGACGTTGCTCACGGCGTCGAACGTGACCTGCGTTATGCCGCCGCGCGGGTCGATCGTGCGGATATGGCGGGACAGGTTGTCGTAGTTGTGCGTCGTGACCTGCAGTTGTTCGTTCGTGGCGGTGAGCAGGTTCGAGTTGCCGTCGTAGGTGAAGGCCGTCGTCTGCCCCAGCTCGTCATCCGTGCTGGTGGGCCGCCCCAAGTTGTCCAGCACCCAGGTCGTGTCGCGGCCCAGGGCATCGGTGTGCTGCAATAGCTCGCTGGCAGCCGAAAAGAGGTACGTGGTTTCA
>JBBDNX010000673.1:0-2222 GCA_040877345.1 Pirellulales bacterium | reverse complement strand
GCGAGACGAATACGAGGTGATGAAGCGGCACACGCTCATCGGCGGCCGGCTACTGGCCGGCTCTTCCTCCTCGGTGCTCCAGATGGCTCAACAGATCGCCCTGAACCACCACGAGCGGTGGGACGGCACGGGTTACCCCTGCGGCGTGAAGGGAATCGCCATCCCCGAATGCGCCCGCATCGTGTCGGTGGTCGACGTCTATGATGCGCTGACCCACGATCGCGTGTACCGCCCTGCTTTCCCCCAGGAGCAGGCGCTGGAGCTGATACACCAAGGCATGGGGACGCAGTTCGATCCCGTGCTGCTGGCCTCTTTCTTTACGGTGATCGACGAACTGGAAAGGATCGGGCAGTTGCACCCCGATCACCCGTCGGGCGAAGCTGCGCTGGCCGAGGCGGCCGGCTCGGCCGGGACAGCCGTGATCTGACCCTGGCCGTCGATCTGGAAGACGGCCTTGGCCTGGGGGTCGGCGACGAAGAGCTTGTCGCCTTGCCAGGCCAGGCCCACGGGACCCACCAGCGGCTTGCCGCTCGCCCAAGACACCGGCTTGCCTGCCCGATCCAGCTTCCAGATGGTCTGGGCATAGTTGTCGCTGATGTAGACGTTGCCCTGCGAGTCCATGGCGATGTCGTGAGCGAACCCGAAGGCCCGCCCCTTGATCACGGTTTCGACCTTGCCGGCGGCCGTGACGCGCAGCAGTTCGTTGTCGCGGCGCGAGACCACCCACAGCCGGCCTTCTGCGTCGAGGGCGACGCCCCGCGGAGCCGGCACGTCGGCGAACTTTTCGGGTTTTCCCCCATCGGACGGCACTTTCCAGATGCACTCCAGCTCCAGGTCGGAAACCAGCAGGTCGCCCGCCTCGGTGACGGCGATGCCCATGGGGATGCCGATTCCTCCTCCCGTCAATGGTTCGGCCTTGCCATCGGCGTCCAAGCGGTACACTTCGCGGGTGGCGCTGTCGCCGACCAGCAATCGGCCTTCGCGGTCGACCGCGATCGAGCGCGGGGCGTTGAGCGGCGTGCGCAACTGCTTGGATCCTTGAAAAAACAAAGTCCGCTTGCCGTCTTCGACCTTCCAGATGCCCGGCAGGTTCCGGTCCACGATGAACAGCGTCTGCTCGCGCGCGGCGATGGTCAACGGGTATTGCATCTCCTGGCCCAGGCCGAGCGCTGGAAACAACCAGCCGGCCAAGGCGGTCAAGACAGCAGCGCCAAAGAACCGTGGAGGATGGAATCGATCAGGCGACATGGGACAGTACCTCGCTGGCGAAAATGTTAAGAAATGAAAGCCACGTTATTGAGGCCCGGTTGACTTCAATCGGCTGGCTCCCAGTCGAGAACCTGGCGCCAGAAGTCAAGCGTATTTTGCCGCCGGGTCTGATACCGGCGGAGATAATCGAGATGGCGCGGGGTCGTGGGATAGGCCTCGTCGGCTCCGTAGGGATAGCCGCTCATTCCCAAAAACGGCAACGGCTCGACCTGCTCGCCATAGACGGTGTTCAGGTCGGCGTCCTTGTCCCAGCCCACGTTGTAGAGCAGGAAGTCGCGCTTCCAGCCGGCCGGCGGGTCGTCGGCAGGCGCCTTGAACCGCAGCGACAACTCGTCGCCGGCTCCCATCACCACCAGCAAGTCGTCGGTCTGGTCGAGCAACTCGTCCACGGGTCCGTAGCGCGTAAAGTGCCCGGTCATGGCCGGCCACTTGGGCTCCCGGCTGACCTGATCATAGTCGAAGTGCTCGGGACCAAAGCCCTCGTCCGGGGTGCGGCGGGAAAAGCCCCGGTAGTCCAGCTCGGCCGACGCCAACTCCAGCGGAGTCAGCTTCACGCTCACCGGCTCCTCGTCGACGCTGAAGAAAACCTCGTCCCAGTAGATCTCCATGTTGGTGACGATCCGCACCCGGTAGTCGTCGTGTACGAAGGCGTCCGATAGATCCACCGCGATCGTCTTGGTCTTGCCGCCCGGAAAACCCATGTAGGCTTGGGCCAGCCGCCATTGGCCGCTTGCGTCGGGCACGTACAGCGCGGGAGGCTTCGGCGACTCCAGCTCGGGATGCCGCGAGATGCCCACGTTCATGGAGCTGCCGGTCGGGAAGATCCAGCCGGTCAGGAACAGCGTGATCTGTCGTGGTTTGTCCAATGGGCCGAAATCCAGCTCCAGCGCGTGCTCCTCGGCCAGGCCCATGCCCAGCTTGCGGTCGAAGGCCTTGAGATACACGCCGTCGCG
>JBBDNX010000672.1:0-12320 GCA_040877345.1 Pirellulales bacterium | reverse complement strand
TATGTCCGGGCGGGGGGGGGCGAGACACGCGTCGTAGGAGCCGACTTTTGTCATCCGATGCTGGTCATTGCCGAAGCCAAGCGGCGGGCCGCGGCCAACGGGCAGCTTGCCTTCGTGGAAGCCGACGCGCAGCGGCTGCCGTTCCCGAACGATCGATTTGCCATCGTGTCGATCGCCTTTGGGCTGCGCAACGTGACCGACACGGACCAGGGGCTGCGGGAAATGACGCGCGTGTGCCAGCCGGGCGGCAAGGTGGCGGTGCTGGAGTTCTCGTTGCCCAGGTGGCAGCCGTTTCGGACCCTTTACGGGTGGTACTTCACGCGGGTTCTGCCGCGGATCGGCCAGGCGTTGGCACGCAACCGGCACGATGCTTACAATTACCTTCCCGCCAGTGTCGGCGACTTTCCATCGGGCGAAGCTCTTGCCGGGCGAATGCGAGCGGCAGGTCTGCGGCAGGTGACCTGGCAACCGCTGACGCTGGGCGTGGCAACTCTGTACATAGGCACCAAATGAAAGCCGACTTTGTGCTCGGGCTGACCGGTGCCAGCGGAGCCATCTACGCGCTGCGGCTGCTGGAGGTGCTTTGTGCCGGCGGGGCCAGGGTGCAGCTTTCGATCAGCCCGGCCGGCCAGCAGGTCTTGGAGCAGGAGCTGGGACTGGCCATCGACCTGGACAACTTTTCGTTGGACAGCCTGCTGGGCAGGGAGTTGCCGGGCGGGCAGCGCGGGTCGGCCGGTTCTCAGCGGTGGCTGCTCGGCGAGGTGCTCGGCGGCCGGGCAAGCGAAACAGCCGCTCGCCGGCAGCCGCCCGACGTGCGATACCACCATTACCGCGACCTGTTTGCACCGATCGCCAGCGGGTCTTCGCTCACCGCGGGGATGATCGTCTGCCCCTGCTCGGGCGGCACGCTCAGCGCGATTGCCCATGGAGCTTCCACCAACCTGATCCATCGGGCCGCCGACGTGCACTTGAAGGAAGGCCGCAAGCTGGTGCTGGTGCCCAGGGAATCGCCTTTGTCGCTGGTGATGCTGGAGAACATGCGTCGGTGCGTGGAGGCCGGGGCGGTGGTGTTGCCGGCGATGCCCGGGTTCTATCACGGGGTGGAGTCGGTGCGCGACCTGATCGATTTCGTGGTGGCTCGGATCTGCGACCAGTTGGGTTTCGAGCACCGGTTGGTGCGGCGTTGGGGGGAATGAGCCGTGCTGGGCAAGGTTCGACTGATCCTGCAGATGATCCGCTTCAGCCACACGCTGTTCGCGCTGCCGTTCGCGCTGTTGGCGGGGGTGATGGCGGTGAGCACCCAATCGACACCGGCGGCCCCGTTCGGCTGGCGGCAATGGACCGGCATCCTGCTGTGCATGGTCTTCGCCCGCAGCGCGGCGATGGCCTTCAACCGGCTGGTGGACCGGGAGCTGGACGCCCTGAACCCGCGGACCGCCGGCCGGCACCTTCCGGCGGGTCTGTTCAGCGAGCGGAGCGTGGGGCTGTTCGCCGCCGGGTGTTCGCTCGGCTTCGTGGTCTCCACGCTGTTCTTCTGGCCGAACCGATGGCCGCTGTACCTGGCGGTTCCGGTACTGGCGTTCCTGCTGGGCTACAGTTATGCGAAGCGGTTTACGCTGTTGTCGCACTTCTGGCTCGGCGCGGCCTTGATGCTGGCCCCCATCGCGACGTGGATTGCCCTGCGGGGCGAGCTCGATTGGCCGCCCGTGATCCTGGGCGCGGCGGTGCTGATGTGGGTGGCCGGCTTCGACATGATTTATGCTTGCCAGGACGCGGGTTTTGATTCCGCCGCCGGCCTGAAGAGCGTCCCCGCGCGGTGGGGCGTTGGGCCGGCCTTGCGGCTGGCTGCGGCCTGCCACCTGGTGATGATCGGGCTGTTGTTGGCCTTGCCCTGGTTTGTGGATGCGTTGGGCGCCATCTACACTGTGGGCATCGTGGCGGTGGCGGCCCTGCTGGCTTACGAGCACTGGCTGGTGCGGCCCGACGACCTGACCAGGGTGAACGTGGCGTTCTTCCAGGTGAATGCCGTGGTGAGTTTGGGGTTATTCGTGGTGGGGTCGGTCGATTTGCTGACGTGAAAGGCAACGACCCCATGAATGGGGTCACTACGAACGGGAAGACCCGATAAATCGGGTCACTACGAACGGGAAGACCCGATGAATCGGGTCACTACGAACGGGAAGACCCGATAAATCGGGTCACTACGAACGGGAAGACCCGATAAATCGGGTCACTACGAACGAGGCACAGATTGCCGGTGCAGGTGTTTTCATGATTCAAAGTTCGAAGCCGTCGCTGGAGTCGATCCGCGAGAAGGTGCTGGCGTGCGAGCGCCTGACGTTCGACGAGGGGCTGCACCTGTACGGCGACCAGGTCCATTTGCACGACCTGGGCCAACTGGCCAACCTGGTTCGCGAACGGAAGAACGGCAACGCGGCCTACTACAACATCAATACGCATCTGAACCCCACGAACGTCTGCGTTTACCGCTGCACGTTCTGCGCGTTCCGCTCGGATCTGCGCGATCCGAAAGGCTACTGGATGACCGACGAGCAGATCCTCGAACGGGGCCGCGAAGCGGTGGAGAGCGGCTGCACCGAGATGCACATTGTGGGCGGCTTGCACCACCAGAAGAAGTTCGACTGGTACCTGAATATCATCCGGATTCTGCACCAGGCATATCCGAGCCTGCACTTGAAGGGCTGGACGGCGGTGGAGATCAATTGGTTTGAGCATCTGACGGGACGGCCCGTGCGCGAGATTCTCCAAGAGTTGATCGAGGCGGGCCTGGGAAGCATGCCGGGCGGGGGGGCGGAGATCTTCCACCCGCAGGTCCGTGACCAGATTTGCGAGCACAAGGCCGATGCGCGCAACTGGCTGGACATCCACCGGACGGCGCACCAGTTGGGGCTGCGCACCAACTGCACCATGCTGTACGGGCACATCGAAAGCCCGTACCACCGCATCGACCACCTGGTGCGGCTGCGCGAACTGCAGGACGAAACGGGCGGCTTCCAGACGTTCATTCCGCTGGCCTTTCACCCGGAGAACACGGGCCTCAGCCACCTGACCCGCGCGTCGAGCCTTCTCGACCTGCGGACGATGGCGGTCAGCCGCCTGATGCTGGATAACATCCCGCATCTGAAGGCGTATTGGGTGATGCTGGGATTGGGGACCGCGCAGGCGTCGCTTTGGTATGGCGCGGACGACCTGGACGGCACGGTCCGCCACGAGCTGATCTATCATGACGCCGGCGCCGACACGCCACAGATTCTCCCGGTCGACGAGATCCGCCGGCTGATGACCGAGGCCGGCCGCGAGCCGGTGGAACGCGACACGCTTTATCGCAGGGTGCAGCGCGACGGCAACCGCTGGAGCGCCGCGGAGCCGATTTCCGCCGGCAATTAAGCAGCGATCGATTCGTCGCTACGCGCGTCCCGCGCGGGGCAGAGCGGCTTCTACCGCCCAAGCCAGCGGATGGCCAGGATGGCCAAGGAGGCCAGCACGACCGCGCCGAGCAGCCGAACGTGCGGCAAGACGTAGCAGTCGATGTCGAACCGCTTGTCGAGGCAGGCGAGCAGCTTGTTCGTGTCGACCCACTGGCTGCCCTGGGTTGCCAGGATCCTGAAGCAGCGAGGGCTGATCACGGCGATCAGGCCGAGCAGCGCGGAGATAGCCAAAAGCGACCAGAGCGCGGGCTTGAGCAGCTCCAGTTGCGCGGCCGCAAGTAAACAGACCGACATGGCGGGTCAGCCTCCAACAAGCACCTTCGACGGGCTGAAGTGGCCGCATAAAGCCACCTCACCGGAACCCTAGGTCGTCCAATGGGGGGTGTCAAACGTTACACGGCGCAGGCGGCGACGGTACGGGTGTTGGAACCATTCAGCCGGGCCGCCTCGAGCACCTGGGGAAACGGCACCGCTGCCAGGGCCCCGTAGAGCGGGTTGGCGGTAAGCTTGGCCGCTCGCAGCCGCGGGGACGAAAGCCCGCAAACGAAGCGGGCAAACGACCGCGGATCCGAGAGGGCGTCTGCTTCCTGCTGGCGCAGCGCGGAGGCTTGCCGCCAGACGGCCTGGTTGATCGCCGGGGCGCCGCGGGCAAGGAGACGGGCCGGGCGCCCGCCATCCAGGCAGCCGCCGCAGTGGCCGCATCGCTTGCCAAGGTGCTCACCGAAGTGCTCCGCCAGCCGGGCCGTCTGGCAACCCTTGTGGGCCGCCAGCTCGAGCACCTGGCGCAGCCGGGCCAGCTCGGAGGCCTCGCGGGCCACTAACCGCCGGTGCAGGCTCTCGGCCACCTGGCCGGCATCGTGATCGCGCCTGAGCCGTTGGAAGCGGTGGCGGAGTCCCTCGGCCTTGACCTCCATGAGCTTCTTCTCGGCCAGGTAGTCCAAGGCCTTCAGCAGCCGATCGCGCTGGGAGCCGATCTGGCGGGCGGCCGCTTCCAGGTCGATGTGAAACCAGGTCTTGGCCTTCTGGGCCTGGCGGAACATGGCCGCCAGGAGATCCCGCCGTTCTCCTTCGAAACGAGCGAGGATCTCCGCGGAGGGGACCAGCGGCTGAAACAGGTAGCGGGAATAGTAAGGAGCCCGCGGCTGGATGTAACCGTCGAGTTCCAGGTAGGTCGAGAGGGTCTCGAGGACGAGGCTGCGGATGTCGTGGCGGACCGACATCTCGTAGAGGCTGACGTCGAACTCGTCGCCCAGCGAAAACATCTCGTCGACGAAGCCTCGCACGGCGTCGACCGACGCGGTGTCGCCGTAGGCGAAGTTTTCCAGCGCATTGAGATCGTCCGGGCAGACGAACATCTCGCAGTGCGAGGCGACGCCGTCGCGGCCCGCGCGTCCGACCTCCTGCGAGTAGTTCTCGAGGCTCTTGGGCAGGTTGTAATGGTAGATGTAGCGGACATCGGGCTTGTCGATGCCCATTCCGAATGCGATCGTGCAGACGACAATGGGGGCCTTGGACGAGAGAAACCAGTCCTGGACGGCCGCGCGATCGGCCCCTTCCAGGCCCGCATGGTAGGCCTTGGCCGCAAAGCCGGCGGCCGCCAGGTTCTTGGCCACGGTCTCGGCGGTGCGCTGCAAGGTCACGTAGACGATGGTGGCGCCCGGGGGAGAATCGCCGAGCCGCTGCCGCAGCAGCGCGTCGCGCTTCGCGTCGGCGACGGGCGTCGTCCGCAACGTCAGGTTGGGCCGATAGAAGCCCGTCCGGACGGCACAGCCGGCTTCGATGCCGAACTCCCGGCAGATGTCTTCGAGCACGGCGGGAGTGGCCGTGGCGGTGAGCGCTAAGACGCGTTCGGCGCCAAAGGCCTTGCTGTAGCGAACCAGCTTCAAATAGTCGGGCCGGAAGGCGTGCCCCCATTCCGAGATGCAATGCGCCTCGTCGACCGCGAACAACGACACGCGGGTGTGCTGGAGCATGCCGCGGAACCGCTCGCTCTGGAAGCGTTCGGGCGCCACGTACAACAGGCGCAGGCGGCCGCCCCGGATGGCCTGGGTGACCGAGGAGAATTCCTCGGCGGTTTGAGTCGAGTCGAGCCGGTCGGCCGCAATGCCGCGGCGCGTCAAGGCATCGATCTGGTCCTTCATCAAGGCGATCAGCGGCGAAACCACAATCGTCAGGCCCGGCAGGAGCAGGGCCGGCACTTGAAAGCAGAGCGACTTGCCCCCCCCGGTGGGAAAGACGGCCGCCGCGGAGCGGCCCGCCAGGAGGTGCGAGATAACCTCAGCCTGGCCTGGCCTGAAGGCCTCGAAACCAAACTGCCGCCGCAAGACTTCGTGAGCCGCTTCGAGTGACATTGTGCACCTCTCTGGGTCGATCGGAAGGCGCGGTCCCCGCTGGTTTCACCCTTCCTTGGCCTGCCGGAGGCGGTCTCCAGCATTAGTGGACATCAGTATACATATCGGGCGGGCGGGTGCAAGCAGATTTTTTTCTTTTTCTGCGGAGGGGAGGCTGGGGGCTGAAGTCCACGGACAGGACCCCATGCATGGGGAATGGGGTCCACGAACACCGGGACAGGACCCCATGAATGGGGTCACTACGAAGGCGGACGGCACACGGAGTGTGCCTGCTACGAACGAGTGACTTGGGGGGCTGGTGGCGAGAGGCCCGCGGAGTGCAAGACGAGTCCGGCCAGCAGGGCGAACTGCCCGATCAGAGCCACGGGCATTCCGATCCGCCACAGGTCGTCGCGTGCGGCAACGACCCCCCAGGTCGAGAGCACCGACCCGCAGGCCAGCGTGGCCAACCCGGCGGCCAGTCCGACCCAGGCCAGGAGCGTAACGAGCAGCCGCGGCGGGTATGGCGTGACGCGCGGTTGGGCTCCGCCGGCCCTGAGACCCGTCCCAGGCAACCCGGACGAGGCGCCCGCGGGTGCGGCCAGCACTCGCTCGACGTGCCGCAACTGCTCTTCGAGCTCCCAGCCGTCGAGTTCCAAGAGCGGACTGGCGGTTGAAAAACTGTCCGCTGCCGGCTGGGAATCGCGCTGCGGACTGGCGGCTGCCTCAGCCCGCAGCGAAGTGCCGCAACGCAGGCAGCAAAGGGGCGTTTCGGTGCCGGCAGAGGGCTTTGGAGACGCAATTGCGGGCACGTCCTGGCGGCAGGTTGAACACCACATGCGTCAAGGATGAAGGCAGAAGGAGGAAGGAGGAATAGGAGCGTGTTGCGCACGAAGGAAAACGGAGGTTGTGCCGCGGGTAGCTGCGGCAAGAGTTGGGACTGTACTGATTAATCGGCCAAGGGTGGCGGTGAGGATGAGGAAAAGGGCGGGAGGCGGCCCGGAGGGGAAGGCAGAAGGATGAAGGCAGAAGGCAGAATAGAAACACGGACGGACGAAGACTGGGGCGCGCTACCGCTTTGCCCGAGGCGGGCGGTGCCACTCTCCTCGCAGCCAGGCGACCAGAAGATCGAGGTTCTTGGGGCTCAGGGTGTTGGACTTGGGGTCGTCCGGATTGGCGGCAAAGGCCGGCATCCGATCGTTGTTCTCGCCGTAGAAACGCTCATGGGCCGGGTTGCTGATCATGCCCAACAGCCACTCCCGCGATGCGTAGCCGGTAAGGTCCGGTGCGGTGCCCAGGTCTCCCAGGTCGCGGAACTTGTGGCAATCGATGCAGCCCAAGAGCTCGATCTGTTCGATTCCCTCCTGGATCATGGCGGCGTCTTTCTTGTCCATATCGTGCTGCGAGCCGAGTTGGGCCTGCGCGGACAGAGCGGCCACGGCCTTTGCTACATCGGCCGGCTCCAGCTCGGGCATTGTCGTCTTGATGAATTCGACCATCTGGCCGCCGTTTTCGCCGTTGTGCGACGTGTTGCCGAAATAATGAGGGCCGTCGACCTGCTTGGGGTCGACGAGTCCGGCGATCCATTTGCGGCTGCCGAAACCGGTCAGGTCGGGCGCGGAAGGCTGGCCGAATATTTCGGGCGAATCGTCATGGAGGTGACAGCTCGCGCACCAGCGGGCGAACAAGCGCGGGCCCTGCGTCTTGGGATCGTCGCGCAGCAACGTCAGGGCTCCTCCGGCCGGGATTCCCTTGTTGTGCTTGATCAGCTCGATGACCCGCTCGGCTTCCATCTCGGCGTGGTGCCTGGCGCGTAGATAACCGCTGGAGGCCTCATACCTTTTGACTTCGGGGCTGTCCTTGTCGGCGGTGCTGGGGGGCTTGCCGGCCCATTGGGCCCGGTTATCGGCGTAGAGGGCCTGGGCCGTGAGCACGCCGATGCCGGCCAGCAGGCACAGCAGCAGACCCACGTTGAAACGGTGTCCCAATTTCCAGCGTCCGACCCAGGGCATGGCGAACAAGGCCAACAGCACGAGGAACGGGACGACGATGCCGCCGATCAGCTCGCCGGTTTCGCCGCCGCCTTCGAACAGCTTCAGGAACTGGAACAAGAAGAGGAAGTACCACTCCGGTCGGGCGGCCGAGTATTCGTGCGAGGGGTCGGCAGGCGCTCCGAGGTCGGCGCCCAGGCGAACGACGACGAACAGCACGACGGCCAACACGGCCAGGCAGGCGACCGAGTCTTTTAGAATCTGGTCGGGCCAGAAGGTGGTATCGGGCCGGCGGTGCGGGTCGGGGGCATGGATGCCATGCCGGCGGAAGATCGCCAGGTGCAGGACCAGTAATCCGAGCAGAAGGCCCGGCAGGACTCCGGCGTGCAGGGCGAAGAAGCGCGTCAGGGTGTGGTGGCCATAGTCGGCTCCGCCGACGACCAGCTTCTGCAATTGCGTGCCGAGGATCGGAACCAGGCCCATGAGGTTGGTGGCCACGCGGGTCGCCCAATAGCCCTTTTGGTCCCAGGGGAGCAAGTAGCCGGTCAGCGACAGGCCGAGCACGATCTGCATCAGGATCAGGCCGAGCAGGAAGTTGACTTCGCGCGGCGCGCGGTAGGCGCCGTCGATGACGACCTGCATGAGGTGAAACGCCAGGAGGATGACCATCGCCTGGGCCATGAAATGGTGCAGTCCGCGGAGGAGCCAGCCGCCTTGCATCTCGTTTTGGATGTAATAGACGCTTTCCCAGGCGGTGTGTCCGCTGGGGCTGTAGGCCATCCACAAGAAGACACCGGTGACCAACTGGACGACAAAGGCGAAGACGAGTGTGCTGCCCCAGACATATCGCCAGCGGGCGCCTCCCGGGATGTGCTCGTAGAGCGCGGCGTGGAGAACGGCCCGGATGCCCGTGCGATGGTCGAGCCAGTTCAGGACAGCTTTCATGTCTTGGGCTTCTTTTGTTCCTTGCCGGTGTAGAAGTCCTGGTACCAGACCCAGACGGCGTTGTCCTTGACCTCGGTCCGCAGTTCGTCGAGGTCTCGAGGGCTGGGGGTGGGGTGGATCATCGCGCCGTCGATTTTGAAGGCACTTTCGTGGCAGGGGCACTGATAAATGCCGCGATCGGGCTTGAATGCCACAAAGCAACCGAGGTGCGGACAGGTGGCGTTGAAGGCCTGGACGTCGTTGGAGCCGGGGACCCGCCGCAGATAAACGACTCCGATCGACTCGTCGGGGAAGCGGTTCCAGGCGTCGAACCGGTCGGCGACCACCTGGAACTGGCGGGGGACACCGTCGGCGCCGAGGGCGTCCAACGGCGCCACGCGGACCAGCCGGCCCCGGTTGCTCCTGCCATCGCCGCCGCCTTTGGCCCGCGAGCGCAAGGGATCTAAAAACGTCAACAATCCCGCCGCCATCGGAACCAGCGCCACCAGGCTCCCCACGACGGCCGCCGCGATTCTGGAGAGGAAACCGCGCCGCCGAGTGCCGGCCGCCTCAAGATCTGACTCAAGATCCGTCGATTCGCGGCTGGATTGCATCACAGTCCTCCGGACCGGCAACGGCCGGCCACAAAAAAGGGGGTTGCTGTTATACAGGCGGGCACTGGCGAAGCGTGATCGGGGCGGGCAACTCGCGGTGGGTAACTCGGCCGCGGGGGGGAACATGATTATCGCATTGCCGCGCGCACCGCGTCAAGAACCTTGGCGCGGGCTTGCTCGAAGGGTTCTCGGATTGTTGCTCCGGCCGCCGCCTTGTGCCCGCCGCCTCCAAACAGTTCCGCCAGCCGGCTGCAATCGACGCCCGCGCGGCTGCGGAAGCTGACCTTGAAGGCGCCGCAGGGCTGCTCGACCAGGATGACCGCCACCTCGGTTCCCGCCACCTGTAGCGTCAGGTTGATGACGTCTTCCGTATCGGATGGCAACGCGCCGGCGGCGGCGAAGTCGTCGGCCAGCACCGCGGTGTGGATCAGTCGGCCCTCCAGCTCGCACTCGGCCCTGGCCAGCGTCCGCCCGATCAAGTTCAGCCGTGCCAGCGTGTCCTGTTCGTAGAGCGCGTTGTAGATTTCGCTGGGACGGGCGCCGGCGTCGACTAATTCTCCCCCGCGACGGAACGTATCGCCTGAAGTGGAAGCGAATCGGAACCAGCCGGTGTCGGTGGCAATGGCCGCAAACAGCGGCCTGGCTATCTGGGGCGTGATGCTGACGCCGAGCCGGCGGGCCGCCTCCAGCACCAGGCTTCCTGTCGCCTCGGCGCGGGTATCCTTGAAGTCCTCGGCGGCGAGATCGTCGGCGCTGACGTGATGGTCCAGGACCAGTTTTTTGGCGGTGGTGGTGCGAAGAATCTGGCCCATCTCGCCCAATTGGGCCCAAGCGCTGGTATCGAGCACCAGCAGGATTTCGCGGTCGAGCAAGTCAGCCGGCTGGACGTCGATGCCCAGGGCCTCGATTTTTCGCGCCGGGTCGATGAATTGGAGGTTTGGCGGAGTCGGCTGGGCATTCACGATTCGAACGTCTTTGCCCAAGGCTTCCAGCACGCCGGCCAACCCCAGCTCGCTTCCCAGGGCGTCGCAGTCGGGCCGGACGTGACTGGTGAGCAGGAATCGCTGGTGGGCGGCGACGAGTTGGACAAAACGTGGCCAGTCGATTGAAGTGGAGTTCATGGCGGTTCACGACCGTTTCAAGGTAGGTTGGCCGATAACGGCCGGCATTCGATGTCAGCCGGCATCGATCTGGCGCGTCAAGGCGCGGGCGCTGGAGACGTCGCGCGCGAGTTGCTCCTTGAGTTGCTCCAGGCTGGCGAACGTCCGCACGTCGCGGATGCGAGCCAGAAAATCGACTTCCAGCGGCTGCCCGTACAGAGCGCCCTCAAAGTCGATCAGGTGCACTTCTACTTTCAAGACCTGTTCGCCGAAGGTCGGATTGGGGCCGACGTGGATGGCCGCCCGCCATCGCCGGCCATTGGCCGACGCGCTGCCGGCGTAGACTCCCGCCGACGGCAAGAGGGTATCGATGGCATCGACGTTGGCGGTGGGAAAGCCGATTTTGGCCCCGCGGCCGGCGCCATGGGTCACCATGCCGCGGATGCGATAGGGCTGAGTGAGCATGCGGCAGGCCTCATCGACGTGGCCGGCTGCAATGAGCTTGCGGATCCGCGAGCTGGAGACGGCTTCGCCGTCGACGACGACGGGCTCGACGACCTCCAGCACCACTCCGGCCTGGCTGGTCAGTTCGCGCAAAACGTCGATGTTGCCCATGCGGTCCCGGCCGAAGAAGAAGTTCTTCCCCTCGACCATGGCTTTGGCAGCCAGTCGGCCTCGGATCACCGAGTCGAAGAACTGGCGGTCGGTCAGGTTCAGCATGGCTTCGTCGGTGGGATAGGCAATGATGGAGTCGACGCCCAAATCGGCGAGCAAGTCGGCCTTGCGATCGGTCCAGGTCAAGGGAGGCGGTGCCAGGGCCGGCTGCAACAGGCGTACCGGATGCGGATCGAAGGTAAAGACCACGGCGGGCCCGCCGACGCTCTGGGATTGGGCAATCAGCCGCTGGACGATTCGGGCATGGCCGAGATGAACGCCGTCGAAGTTGCCGACGGCCACGGCCCCCCCGCGCAGGTCGTCGGGCCACCTGGCCGGGTCGCGAAAGAGCTTTAGTTTTACGTTCGAATCACGCAACGAGCAGCCCGCAAGCGGCCTTATTTTCGCAGGTAGTCGGGGGAGGCTGCATTATGTTGGCCCGGCGGTGGCTGGTCAACTGCCCCCCGGCCGGGCCGGTTTGTGGTATTCTTGGAAGGCATGGAAGAAAAGCAGATTGTGCTGTCGCCGGAGTTGGGGCACCGCCTGGCGGCCATCGACGTGGGAACGAACAGCATCCGCCTGGTTGTGGCGGAGGCGTTGCGCGAGCGGAACTACCGGGTCCTGACCGAGGAGAAGGAAACGACGCGGCTGGGGAAGGACCTCAGCTCCACGGGGCGTTTGAATCCGGCGGCGATCGAGAAGTCGCTGGAGGCGCTGCGGCGGATGAACCAAATCGCGGTCGGCTACCAGGTGCGCGAGCTGCGGGTGATCGCGACGTGCGCGGTGCGCGAGGCGGCCGACGGGGCCGAGTTTTGCCGGCGGGCGGGGGAGGAGATTGGGCTGGAAGTGGAAGTGATCGGCGCGTTGGAGGAGGCGCACCTGGCGTACTTCAGCGTGGCGCGCAATTTCGCATTGAACGGCAAGAACGTGGCCATCGCGGACATCGGCGGCGGCAGCACCGAGATCATCCTGGCGCCGGGGGGCATGATCGAGGCGGTGTGCACCACTCCGCTGGGCGCGGTGCGGATGACCGATATGTACGGCGCGGAGGGCTTCGCGGGGGAGGGTTTCGAGCGGCTGCTGAAGGGGATCGACAGCGAGCTGCGCCGGCACATCAAGAAGCTGATTCTGCTGCCGCACCTGTTGATCGGATCGGGCGGCACGTTCACCAGCCTGGCCGAAATGCTGATGTACGAAAAGAACCAGGTGGGACTGCCGCTGCGGGGCTACGAAGTCACGCATGCCGAGCTGGGACACC
>JBBDNX010000671.1:0-2230 GCA_040877345.1 Pirellulales bacterium | reverse complement strand
CGCCTGGGCCGCCACCGCGCCCAGGCAGCAGATGAACTCCGGCTGGATGATTCGCAACTGCGCATCAAGGAACTCGCGACAATTGGCCAGCTCCTCCTCCAGCGGATTGCGGTTGTCCGGCGGGCGGCACTTGAGCGTGTTGAGAATATAGACCTGCTCGCGCGACAGCGTGCAGGCCTCGATGATCTTGTTGAGCAACTGCCCCGCGCGCCCCACGAACGGCTCTCCCTGGCGGTCTTCGTCCGCGCCCGGCGCCTCGCCCAGAAAGCAGAGCCGCGCCTGGGGATCGCCAACGCCGAACACCGTCTGCGTCCGGCCAGCGCAGAGAACTTCGCACCGCGTGCAGGCCGCCACCTCGAAGCGAATCGCTTCCAGCTCGGCCACGCGCTGGCCCGGCGGCAAGAGCGGCAGCGGGACATCGAGCCTGATCCGGCGCTGGCCAGGCCGGTGCTCCGACGACGAAGGCGGCGAGGCCGCGGTCCCGCCCGGCGACGCGTCGGAGTGGCGTGCCGTCCGGCCGGGGCCCGACGGCCCGGCAGCGGCAGCCGGGGCGCCGTCGCGGGGCCTGCGGGGCAAATGCGTCACGCCCGCGCGCTGCAGGCTTTCCAGCTTCTGCAGCAGCATCCGCCTGGCGGCTGTAAAGTCCACGTCTGGCTGGGGCTGGTCGGACATCCGATAAGCTCGCTCGCTGATTGCGGTCGGGGGTTGCCGATGCAATGAAATGACCACGTGAATATAACGTCCCGTCTGGGCCCGCCAAGAAGCGGTCCGCGGCGAGCCGTCTCCCATTCGACGTAGCCGGGGTACATCCGGCCGCCTGCCTTGGTATACTTTGTAAAGCCCCAGTCTGGCTAACCGCGTTGTTTGCTGCACGACTTCCAGCAACGGGTGAAACGTGCCCGCCTGTCCCGACTTTCTGCTCTCGCGACGCCCCACCAGGCGGGAAGTGCTGCGCGCCGGATCGCTCGGCCTGCTGGGGCTGAGCCTGCCCGACCTGCTCTCCGGCAAAGCCAACGCCGAAGCAACCGGGCGCCAGGCCGAGGCCGAATCGAGCTTCGGCCGGGCCAAATCGTGCATCCTGCTGTTCATGTGGGGCGGGCCGGCCCACCAGGACACCTGGGACCTCAAGCCCGAAGCGCCCGCGGAAATCCGGGGCGAGTTCAAACCGATCAGCACATCCGTGCCCGGCATCCACACCGGCGAGCATTTTCCGCTCTTGGCCCAGCGGGCCGACAAGTTGGCCATTGTCCGTTCGCTCACGCATACCGACGTCAACCACACCACCAGCACGCACTTCCTGCTCACCGGCCAGCCGCCGCCTCCGGTCGACGATTTGAGCAAGGACTGGCCCCACATCGGGTCCGTGCTGGCGCGCCTGGGCCGCGGCCGCGGGATGCTCCCCCCCTTTGTTTCGATGCGCCCCAAGCCGCACAACGAAAACGACGTGCCGCGGTTCGTCGAACAGAGCCACGGCCAGTTTGCCGGCTGGTTAGGTCAGGCCTACAACCCGCTCACCATCGACGCCGACCCCAGTCATGCCAGTTACCACGTCGGTGATTTTGCCTTGCCGCCCGAGGTGACGGTAGGAAGGCTCGACAATCGGCAGGCTCTGCTCAACGACGTCAATCGGCAGTTGAAGGCCGGCAGTGGCGACTCGGCCATGGCCGTGATGGACCATTACTATCAGCGGGCCTTCGATCTGCTCGGCTCGGCCGCCGGGGCCGGCGCCTTCGATCTCGACCAGGAGCCCGACGAGGTCCGCGATCGTTATGGCCGCAATGCTCACGGCCAGAGCGTGCTGCAGGCCCGCCGGCTGGTCGAGCGCGGCGTGCCGCTGGTCACCGTGTTCTGGCCTAGTGAAGGCATCAAGAACGTCAGCGTCTACTGGGACACGCACAGCCGCAACTTCATCGACCTGCGCGAGCGGCTGATGCCGCCGGCCGACCTGGCATTCTCCGCGCTGCTGGACGACCTGGGCCAGCGAGGCCTGCTGGACGAAACCCTGGTGGTCTGGACCGGCGAGTTCGGCCGTACGCCGCGGGTCGGCCAGGTCAACAGCGACGCCGGCGCCGGCGCGGACGGCCGCGATCATTGGCCCGGTTGCTTTAGCGCCGTGCTGGCCGGCGGCGGCATCCGCGGCGGGCAGGTTTATGGCAGCTCGGACCGGCAGGCCGCCTATCCCGCCTCGAACCCGGTGGCGCCGGCCGACCTGGTCGCCACCGCTTACCAT
>JBBDNX010000670.1:0-2230 GCA_040877345.1 Pirellulales bacterium | reverse complement strand
GATCAGACCAACGACAAGGCGACAAGGTGACAAGGCGACAAGGGGAACGCGGGGGGGAACAAACGCAGATTGGGGCATCCCGGCGCGCCGGGACTTTGCCACCAGCCACCCGCCGTTCTGACCAGTGTCCACTGATCACCGACCACTGTCTTAGATGCCGCGGGAGTAGCGGATGATGCACCAGAGGGCCCGCAGGCCGTCGCGCCAGGTGATCTTCTTGCCCTCGGCGTAGGTGCGGCCCGCGTAGCTGATGGGGCGTTCGAAGACGCGGATGCCGGGCAGACTGGCGACCTTGGCCGTGATTTCGGGCTCGATGCCGAAGCGTTGCTCGCGCAGGGTTGGGGCAATCCGCTGGATCACTTCGCGGCGGAAGGCCTTGTAGCAGGTTTCCATATCGGTGAGGTTCAGGTTGGTCATGGCGTTGGAGAAAAGCGTGAGGAGCTTGTTGCCGACCGAGTGCCAGAAATAGAGCACGCGCTGGTTATCGCCGGTAAAGCGGCTGCCGAAGACGACGTCGGCCTGTCCTTCGACGATGGGCTGGATCAGCTTTTCGAATTCGTGGGGGTCGTATTCCAGGTCGGCATCCTGGACAATCACCACGTCGCCCGAAGCCTGCTGGAAGCCGGTTCTCAAGGCGGCGCCTTTGCCCTGGTTCAGCTCGTGCAGCACAATCTTCAGATCGTCCTGGCCGCGCCAGCTTTCCAGCAGCTCGCGCGTGCCGTCGGTGCTGCCGTCGTCGACCAGGATAATTTCGGTCGGGACTCCCGAGTCTCGAACGCGGCGAATCACTTCAGCCACGGTATTCAGCTCGTTGTAGACGGGAATCACGACCGAGAGCAGAAAACCGTCGGGCAGCCGAAAGATGCCCAGCCGCCGGCAAGCGCTTTTGCCGAGCAAGCGCTCGAGCAATTCGACGCGATCGCCGCAGCCGGCCGAATCGGCCAGTTGCATGGCGAGGCCGCGCAGGTCGGAAAGGTCGTCGGGCGTCTCTTCGGCGGTCACGATATGGGCTCGAAAAGGGCAAAGCGGGTCAGGCCAACGCGATCGACTGGCCGAGTCGATCGTCTCGCTGCGTCTCTCCAATGGTATGCGGCTTTTTGCGGGCGTTGCAAGGGCTGCTTTGATGCACGCCGCGCGAGCGCCATCGCGCGCGTCGAGCGACTGGTGCAAGGATCCGGTTCGCTGCTGGCATCGCGAGAGCGTCGCGCGGCGTTGAATCACGCCATGTTTCAGCGGACTTTGCGTCGAAAATATTTCTTGCACCGAACGTGCTTGACAAGATCGGATTGGCCACGAAAATACGCGGGTGTTGGTGGTTGACAACTTCGCCGTTTCAAAGCCCCACTGTTCTGGCAGTGGGAAGTCAAAGGGTTCTGGGGTTCTTCAGGTCGCGACGATTCCAGGCGGGACGAGCTCTGCCCTTGCCATGGATGAATGTCTCGGTCTGCGCGCGAAGCGGCGGCAACGCAACTGCAAGATGGCCGGCGCGAAAATGTGCCGCTGAGCGGCGATGTTGATGTGCCGCTGAGCGGCGGTGTTGATGTGCCGCTGAGCGGCGGTGTTGATGTGCCGCTGAGCGGCAAGCTAAGCCGAGATGTCGAGCGAATACTGCTTGGGGGGCGGCGATGTAGGGATCGGATGTCGGCGACCATGGTCGTGGCTTGGATGTCCCCCCCAACGTATTCGTTCGACACCTCGGCTCAGCCCGCGGCTCCCGTCACGAATTGCCGGCGGCGGGCGTGAAAAATCCGCCGTGAAAAATCCGCCGTGAAAATGCTATCCTGGCGGCTGGTGCAATTCCCCGCCTCGAGAGCCGCCGGCATGCCGCGTTCGTTGATCGCCCTGGGCTCGAATGAAGGGGACCGCGCCGCGCTCGTCGCAGCGGCCGTGAATCGCCTCGCGCAAGCCGCCAGCCTGACCCTCGTCGGCCAAAGCCGCTGCCACGAGACCACGCCGATCGGGGGCCCGCCCGGCCAGTCGCCCTTTCTCAACGCCGCCCTGGTGATCGAAACCGCCCTATCGCCCAGTCGCTTGCTGGCACTTCTACACCAGATCGAGCACGAGCTGGGCCGGCGGCGCGAAATCGTCTGGGGCCCTCGCACGATCGATCTCGACCTGCTGCTCTACGGCGATGCGGTCATCGAAACGCCCGAGTTGACCGTGCCGCATCCCCGCATGGCCTTCCGGCGTTTCGTGCTCCAGCCGGCCGCGGAGGTGGCGGCCGACATGG
>JBBDNX010000669.1:0-12360 GCA_040877345.1 Pirellulales bacterium | reverse complement strand
ATACGGGCATGCACTACCTGGGCTGGTCGCGCGAGCAGGCGATCCAGTTCATGGCCGACAACACGGCCCTGACGAGGCACAACATCACGACCGAGGTCGATCGGTACATTGCCTGGCCGGGGCAGGCCTTGGCCTACAAGATCGGCGAGCTGAAGATCCGTGAATTGCGAGGCATGGCCGAGGAGCGGCTGGGCACGCGGTTCGACATCCGCGAGTTCCACGACGTGGTGCTCGGTTCGGGGGCCGTGCCTCTGGAGGTGCTCCAGCGGATCGTGACGGAGTATTGCGAAGAGAAGGCAGAAGGCGGAAGGCAGAAGGCAGAATGATGAAGCGTGAAGCGGCGAAAGAACTCGAGGATTTTGGAATTCAGATTCCGGGTTTCATCGGGGAGATGATTCAATGCCCGCACAGTTGCCGTTGGCGGACAAGCGTCTGCTGATGTTCGTCGAGGACGTGTACGAGGACTTGGAGCTCTGGTATCCGAAGCTGCGGCTGATCGAAGCGGGGGCCCGCGTGACCGTGGCCGGCCCACGCGCCGAGCAAAAGTACGCCGGAAAGCACGGCTACCCGTGCCGCTCGGACGCGGCCATCGCCGAAATGAGGCCGGCCGACTTCGACGGCGTGGTCATTCCCGGCGGCTTCATGCCGGACAAGCTGCGCCGCGATCCCAAGGTGCTCGACCTGGTGCGCCAGTTCGCCGCGGCAGGAAAGCTGGTGGCGGCCATCTGCCATGGCGGCTGGATACCGATCTCGGCCGGCGTCTATCGCCAGGTGCGGGTGACCGGCTCGGCCGGCATCAAGGACGACCTGGTCAACGCCGGCGCCATCTGGCAGGACGCGGCCGTGGTTGTCGACCGGCATTTCATCTCCAGCCGCAAGCCGGACGACTTGCCCGATTTTTGCCGCGCGATCATCGAGTTTTTCGGTTCGTCGTGATCCCCATCTACTCCCAGCGGACGACAAGGTCGCCTGTATCCACCTGGTGCCCCGGCTGGACGAGGACCTCGGCAACCTGGCCCTCGCGCTCGGCGTAGAGGGTCGTCTCCATCTTCATGGCTTCCATGGTCAATAGCTTGGCGCCCTGGGCCACGGTGTCGCCGGCCTGCACGCCGACGTGCACCACCATGCCGGGCATCGGGGCCGCCACGTGGGCAGCGTTGTTCGGGTCGGCCTTGGGCCGGCTTTCGACCTCTGCATCCAGCGACACGTCGCGGACGGTGACATCGCGGGGCTGACCGTTGAGCTCAAAAAACACCGTCCGCCGGCCGTCGGGGTGCGGCTCGCCCACGGTCAGCAGCTTGATGATCAGGGTCTTGCCCGGCTCGATGTCGACGCTGAGCTCCTCGTTGGGGACCGGACCATAGAAAAAGGTGGGCGTCGGCAAGATGCCGGTGTCGCCGTACTTCACCTGGTGCTCCACCAGCTCGCCGAGCACGCGCGGATAGATCAGGTACGAGAGCACGTCGCGCCGCGACGGCGGCCGGCCCCAAGCCCGCTCGAGTTCTGCGGCCGTGGCCTTGAAATCGGCGGGCGGCAGGCTGGCGCCCGGCCGGCCGCGCAGCGGCTTTTGCCCGCGCAGAATCCGCTTCTGTACTTTCGTCGGGAACCCGCCGGGCGGTCGGCCCATGCGCCCCGCCATCAAGTCCACCACCGATTCGGGGAAGTTCAGGTCCCGCTTCGGGTCGAGCACGTCGGCCACCGTGAGGTTGTTGACCACCAGAAACAAGGCCATGTCGCCCACGGCCTTGGACGAAGGCGTCACCTTGACGATGTCGCCAAACAAGCGGTTCACCTCGGCGTACATCCGGCAGATCTCGTGCCAGCGCCGTCCCAGCCCGATCGCCTGCGCCTGCTCGAACAGGTTGGTGTACTGCCCGCCCGGCATCTCGTTGCGATAGACGTCGGCCGTGCTGGCCTTCATGCTCGTTTCGAAGGGAGCGTAAAACTCGCGGACCGCCTCCCAGTACTGGGCCGTCAGCTCCAGGTCGTCGCCGTTCAAGCCGGTGTCGCGCGGCGTGAACCGCAGCGATTCGACCACCGAGTTCAAGTTGGGCTGCGACGTCAGCCCGGACAGCGGGGCCATGGCCGCGTCGGCAATATCGAGGCCGGCCTCGGCGGCCTTCAAAATGGCGGCCGCCTGCACGCCGCTGGTGTCGTGCGTGTGGAAGTGGATGGGAATGCCCACTTCCTGCTTGAGCGTGCGGACCAGCAGCTCGGCCGCGAAGGGCTTGCACAGCCCGGCCATGTCCTTGATGGCCAGGATGTGGGCCCCCATCGACTCCAGCTCGCGGGCCAACTCGACATAGTATTTCAGGTCGTACTTGGTGCGGTTGGCATCGAGCACGTCGCCCGTGTAGCAGATGGCCGCTTCGCAAACGGCGCCCGTGGAGAGCACGGCGTCCATGGCCACCCGCATGTTGGGCACCCAATTGAGCGAATCGAAGATGCGGAACAGGTCGATTCCCGCGGAGGCCGCTTCCTCGACAAAAGCGCGCACGACGTTGTCCGGATAGTTCGAATAGCCCAGCGCGTTCGAAGCGCGCAGCAGCATCTGGAACAGGATGTTGGGGATTTTCTGCCGCAGATCGGCCAGGCGCTCCCAAGGGCATTCCTTCAGGAACCGCATGGCCGTGTCGAACGTGGCGCCGCCCCACATCTCGATGGAGAACAGCCCCGCGTGCCGGCGGGCATAGGTGTCCGCAATGGCCAGCATGTCGTAGGTGCGCAGCCGCGTGGCCAACAGCGACTGGTGAGCGTCGCGGAGCGTCGTGTCGGTGAGCAGCAGTTGTTTTTGATCGAGCACCCAGCGGCTGAAGCCCTCGGCCCCCAGCTCGAGCAGCCGCTGCCGCGTGCCGGGAGGGATTTCGACCTGGTGGCCGACGTCGGGCACCGGGGCCGCATCGCGGCGCATCCCGGCCGGCTGCGTCTTGACCAACGGATGCCCGTTGACGACCACGTCGGCCAGGTAATGAAAAAGCCGCGTTGCCCGGTCGCGCCGGGCCACGAACTGGAACAGTTCAGGGGTCTCATCCAGGAACCTGGTCGTGTAACCCCCTTCGAGGAACTTGGGGTGAGTGACCAGGTTGATCAGAAAGGGGATGTTGGTCTTCACGCCCCGGATGCGGAACTCCTGCAGGCAACGTTCCATCCGCCGCGCCGCGTCGGCGAAGCGCTTGCCCGAGGTGACGATCTTGACCAGCAGCGAATCGTAGTAGGGCGTGACCACCGCGCCGGAGAACGCCGTGCCCGCATCGAGCCGCACGCCGGGCCCGCCGGTCGACCGGTAGTGGTCCACGCGCCCGTAATCTGGGCGAAAGCTGTTCAGCGGGTCCTCGGTGGTGATCCGGCACTGCACGGCATAGCCGTCGGCGCGGATCGCCTCCTGCGAACCCAGCCCGATTTCCGGGTCGTCCAGGGGCAGCCCTTGGGCCACCAGCAACTGGCACTTGACCAGGTCGACCCCCGTGACCTCCTCGGTGCAGGTATGCTCGACCTGGATCCGCGGGTTGACCTCGATGAAATAGAACTTGCCCGTATCGGAGTCGACCAGGAACTCGACCGTGCCCGCGCTCTCGTAACGCACGGCGCGGCCGATCGTCAGGGCCGCCTGGCAGAGTTGCTCGCGCAATCGCGGGTCGAGGTTCAAGGCGGGAGCGATTTCGACTACTTTTTGGTACCGCCGCTGCAACGAACAATCGCGCTCGAAGAGGTGCACCAGGTTTCCATGCTGGTCGCCCATCAACTGCACTTCGATATGCCGGGGCCGCTCGATGTACTTTTCCAGGAACACGTCCGGGCTGCCGAAGGCCGACTGCGCCTCGCGCTGGGCCTGCTCCAGCGCCCCGGCCAGCTCGGCCGGCCCCTTGACCACGCGCATGCCGCGTCCGCCGCCCCCCTTGGCCGCCTTGAGCAATACCGGGTAGCCAAGCTCCTTCGCCAAGGCGGCCGCCGCCTTGGCATTGGCCAGCGGCTGGCTGCTGCCGGCCAGCACGCTCACGCCCGCTTGCTGGGCCAGCTTGCGGGCGACCAGCTTGTCGCCCAGCTTATCGAGCAGCTCGGCGGGCGGCCCGCAAAACGTGATGCCCGCCCGGACGCAGGCCCGTGCCAGGTCGGGATTCTCGGACAGGAACCCGTAGCCCGGGTGCAGGGCGTCCACGTCGTGCTTCAGCGCCAGCTCGATGATCCCCTCGATGTCGAGGTAGGCCCGGATCGGTTCGCCGGCCCGCCCGATCGCGTAGGCCTCGTCGGCCTTGAAGCGGTGCAGCGCGAAGCGGTCCTCGGCCGAATAGATGGCCACGGTCCGAATGCCCAGCTCGTGGGCGGTGCGGAAGACGCGGATGGCGATTTCGCTTCGGTTGGCGACCAGCAGTTTTTGGATGGGCTTCATCGGCAGCGATCGACGGGTGGCGGACAGCGGGCGGCTGAGCGGCTGGGGTAGGCCGGCGACGTGCGGCGTGTCCGGCAGCGCCAGCGCCGAGCGTGACAGGTTTGCGTGGCGATTCTTTTACCCTGTGAGGTCGTCCGCGGCAAACGACTGATGGCGGATTCGCTGCCGCCGCCAGGTGTACGAGACGTGGACGACGCCGTCGGCGGCCTGGATCACCGCCGGGTAGGAATACTCGCCCGCTTCGCTCTCGAGCACGCGCGCCGATTTCCAGCTCTTGCCGTCGTCGTCGCTGACCGAGAGCGCCAGCGGCGTGCGGCCCACGTGCGTCGGGTTATAAACCAGCACGTGGCGGCCGTCGGCCAGCGTGACGGCGTCAATGCCGGAGTTGGGGTTCGGCAGGTCGTCCAGGGCCCGGGCCGCGGTCCAGGTCAGGCCGCCGTCGCTGCTGTCGGCCCGGCAGATCTGGCCGATGGCACGGGTGCTGCGCATCAGCATGAACAACGATCCAGTGGCGCTCTTGAGGATGCTGGGCTGAATAATCCCGTCGGCATGCTCCGGGTGGTGGATCGGGCCCTGCTTGCTCCAGGTGCGGCCGGCGTCGGTGCTGCGTTCGACCCAGCAGGCCCAGGCGTTGTACGACTCGACCGAGCTGGGGGCGAGAATCGTGCCGTCGTCCAACTGCACCGGCTTGTTCTTGATCGGCCCCAACAGTCCGGCCGGCAGGATGGCCGTTGGGCCGAACGTGGCGCCGCCGTCCTGGCTGCGGCGGCAGAAGCCGGACCACGTTTGGGGGCTGGGGCCCGCCTTGTAGTAGAGCTGCACTTCGCCGCTCGACCGCTCGCGGAACAGGACGGGGTTCCAGCAGGGGCGGCCGTGCTCGGCAACTTTCTCCGGCTGCGACCAGCGGCCGTCGAAACGCGACAGCCAGATGGCCACGTCGTCGGCCCCTTCGCGGGTGCCGCCGAACCAGGCCGCCAGCAACCGGCCCGGCCCGGCCTCGAGCAGCGTCGAGGCGTGGCAGCTCGCAAAGGAGGCTTTTTCAAAAATGAACTGGGCGTCCATGGGATGGTCCTTACCTATAATTCGAGTTGGTCGTCTGATTTGAAGCGCGAAGCGTCGATCGGGTCGTGGAACCCCAAGACGAAGATCAGGCAGGCGGCGCCCGCCATGGCGGCTGGCCAGAGCCAGATGGTCCGCCAGCCATGGGCCTGCGCCTGGCGCCATTCGACCCGCGTCACGGCGCCGTCGTTGTCGCGGTCGATTGCGGGGAACACCGTTCGGAGAGCCTCGCCTGTGTAGACCAGATCATCGGGAGACGGCTCCGCCGATTTCTGCTCGACCCACCTGTCCGGGATTTCGTCGATGGTCAGCTTGCCGTCGCCGTCGCGGTCGTTCAGCTTGGCGAAGTCGGGCGGCGGAACCTGCCTGGTCTGCGGAGACCACCAGGCCCGGACTTGCGTCGAGAGATCGAGGAACCGCCAGGCGCTGGTGTCTTGCTCGCCGGCCCAGGCGGGCAGGGGCACCTGCCTGGCGGAGTCTTCGTCTCGTTCCGCGGTGGCACGCGCCGCGGCGGGCACGCTGACCGGCGGATAGAGGCCCACGATGTATCCCGCCACTTTGGCGCCGATGAACATGCCCACGCCAAGCGTCACGAAGGCAATAAAGCTCTGGGCGCTGGCCCGCAGGTGCTGCGGCGCCTTCTTATCGACGTAGATCTGGCTGGCCACAAAGAAAAAGTCGTAGCAGATGCCGTGCAGGATCAGCCCCAGCAGGATCAGGTTGAAGTCCAACGTGGCGAAGCAGAAGTAGCGGGCCACCCAGGCCAGCATGCCGACCACCAGCATGTACTTGACGCCCAGCCGCAGGATGAAAAACGGCATCGCCGCCATGAAGAACACCTCGGAGATCTGCCCCAGCGTCTGCAGGGCCGTGGGCGCCGGCCGGTCGGTCTCGGTCAGAAACTGGTTGGCAAAGCCGTAATAAAAGGCGAGCGGAATACAGATCAGGAACGACGCGAACACGAACACGGCGAACGAGGGCTCGCGCAGCAAGCCGATCGCCCCCACGCCGATGACGTCGGCCTGGGCCGCCTCGGCCCCGCGGGGCGGCGTGTGCGGCAGCGTGAGGCAATAGAGTCCCAGCAGCAGCGACGAGCCTCCCGCCATGTAGAAGAACCACTTTTGCGTGCCGCCCAGGAGGATGCCGACCACCAGGCCGGCCACGATCCACCCCAACGTGCCCCAGACCCGGATCCGGGGGAACTCCTTGTCCGGATTGCCGATGTTGTGGAACGAGATGGAGTTGGTCAGGGCCAAGGTGGGCATGTAACAGACCGCGTAGGCGACCATGATGCCCATCAGCGGTGCGAAGGCGGTTTGCTCGGCCGCGAGGCACAACAGCAGGCCGCCCAGCAGGTGCAAGGCGGCCAGGATCTTTTCCGTGGCGAAGAATCGGTCGGCAAAGTAGCCGACGAAGAGCGGCGAGATCATGGCCCCCACGGCGGTGGTCGCGTAGATCCAGCCGATCTGGCCTGGGGCAAAACGCAGCGTATCGTTCATGTACCCGCCGGCCGAGACGCCCCACGAGCCCCAGACGAAGTACTGCAGAAACATCATCACCGACAGCCGGGTACGCGCAGATCCCATGAGGGGCTCCTGGAAGCAGCCGCAATGAATAAGAACCGAGTTCGGCCGCCTTCACGCTGAAGGCCTCGGCCCCGCAACAAGGCACCATCTTAGATGCCCCGGGCGCCGGAAAAAAGCCTCTAGGGAACAGTGGTCGGTGGTTAGTGGACAGTGGTCAGAACGCCGGACGGCCTGTGGCGGGTGGCTGCCGCGGCCGGTACAACCGTTGAGGTCTGGGGGACCATCAAGGTCCCGGTTCTGGCAGGTCGGGGCGGATGGCCGACCGGAACTGCCGCACCAGCGTAGTTTCGTCGGCCGACTGCCGGGCCGTGAGCAGGCGTTGAGCTTCGTCGAGTGGAAAGCCGGGAAGGGCGCGGCTCTGGTCCTGCTCGACGTACGACTGCCGTTCATCGAGAAGCAGGACCTGCAGCGTCAGAACTTGAATCATCTATCGGGACCAGCCTAGTGCCAGCGGCGAAAACCCGCAGCCACGGATTCTGGGGTTGTATGGTCTAATTGGCTTACAGATTGTGCTACATGGCTGGCGGTCTGGTTCGCGGGGGATTTACGTCTTTGAGCCAGTTGAGCACCTGCTTGAAAACTCTACGAGGTGCTCGGCCAGAGATCCGGATCACACCTGATTGTGGAATGGTTTGGAGCCACGTTGCCTTCACAACACAGGCCTCGTGCAAGCCAGTCAGTGGATGGCCATCAGGTTGACTCGGAATCTCGAACCATCCGGCTGGGAGCGGGTAGCCAAAGGCTGTAGAACACACCGCCACCCGCAAATCCCGGAATGCGTCGATCTCCTCTTGACGGTTGAGCACCATTGCTGGATGCGGGCCAACCGGAGTGCCGTTGGGCTCCCTAACTTCCGCCCAGACGATGGTGCCGAGGAGAATATGGCCGGAGGTAGACACTGAGCGTCATGCGGATGCTTGGCCTGTGGACCGCAAATAATCCGCAATCGCGTCGATTTCCTCGCCAGAAAGGGCTTCGCGGTTGAGTTGATCCCAGTCGTCCTCGTCCTCGTATTCCGCGTCACCCAACGTCAGGAAGATCGGATACTGCTCGCTGTACAGTTCCGCCGTGACCTGGTCCCGACCGCTTACGACCGTGAGTTCGGCCACGGCACCGGCCGTGCTGTAGAAACTGGGCATGTCGCTTACTCTGGTTTGGACGCGGTGATTATCACCGGAATTGTCTTGAGTTGCTGTCCGTCGATTCCAAGGTGGAATTGATAAAGGCCGTACGACTTGAATGCGATGACTAGGGTAAGAAGAAGGACTGCGTTTAGCCGGGATTCTTCAGCGGCCGGCGTAAACGCCAGTGGGGACCTCTCTGTGATGATCGACCGCTCTCCGCTGGGATTGGTTAACTCAAGCGAGAGCCAATGCTCCTGGCTGACATCCTCGGGGGGAATGAACGCACGTGCCACCAACTTGAATGGCACTGGGGTTGACGGAACGGTTGGAACTTGGATGCGATTGAATCCTCCGCCGAAAATATGCAAATTACCGCTCGCCGCCAACTCCGCGTTGCTGGCAAGCATGGCAAAGTCGAGTTCCATAGAGGGGCATCCAGGCGGGCTAGTAAGTGGCAGATTCAAGTCTAACAGCGGCCTTTCGGCAGTCAAACAATGTCGTCGGCACCAGGACTGCAATCGACAACTGGGCCGGAGGTTATGACCAAAAAACCTTCTGCGGGCTAGTTCAGTTGTCTTCGCTGGGGACGGCCCTGCCCACCCGGGCGGCACCATGCCCCCACGTTGCGGAATCAATTTCCGCCCTAAACCAATCGCACCGGGGAGCCAATCTTTGGTCCGATAAGCGGGGACAAGATGGGCGGGATGACTGGCTGGCGGCCGAGCGGGGCTAGCCGCCCGCGGCCTTCCGTTTCACGGCCTCGGCACGGACGTCTTCCCAGGCTTCGCCCGCAAACGCCCGAACTTCCCCATGCCAGACCGTCACCGGATTCGCCGAGTCGATCTACCAGGCCGATTGGGGCCATCGGCATTGCCTTAACCGCCCATCGCCGGGCAGGCTGCCCTCACCTGTCAGCACGCTCCAAATTGAGGGATTTCTGAAGCTGCAGGCTGTTCAGACGGAGTAGGCAGATCAGGATGATTCGTGGTCATCCTGCCGGACCTTGAACCGTCGTCCGACTGGAGCGGCTTCAAATTGACGAACGAAAGCTTCAAGTAATTCCATCGAAAATGCTGACCGAGCTCGATTTCCAGGTGATCAAAAAGCCACGCGCAGACATGCCCCAACCGAGCGATGACCTCTGTCGGGCTGTCCCGTTTCAGAATGCACTCCATCAGCCGCTCGTCCGGCTCGTTCGAGTACGAAGGCGAGGTCTACAAGTCGCTCAGCGCCGTGGCCACGCACGCCACGCGGGACGCGACCAAGCGCTACCGGTACTACGTCTGCACGGCCGCCCAGAAAAGGGGCTGGCAATCCTGCCCGTCGCAGTCGATCCCGGCTGGCGAGATCGAGCGGTTTGTCGTCGACCAGATCAAGTGCATCGGCCGGGACCCGCAGCTCGTCGCCGAAACGGTCCGCCAGGCGCGCGGCCAGGCGACCGAGCGGGTCGAGCGACTGGCCGCCCAGGAGCGTCCTTTACATAGCGCAAGAGGATGCCCGGCGGAAACAATTCATGCGAGGCGTGATCCAGGGCGTCGGGGCCGTCGTCGTGGTCGGCATTCGGGAAGTCCCGCAGCTGCTCGACCAGCAGCCGGGCGCCGGGCGAGTTGGCCTTGAAGCGGATGCCCCGCCGCGTGAGCCAAGGCGTCAGCCGCCGGATGCGGACCATATATCGGCTGCTGGGAATGCCTATCTCAAACGAGCATCAAGGCGGACGATCCCGTCGGTAGGAACTCGCGCCACTCGTCGATAAGCCGACGATATTCCTTGCCTACGCGACGCGGCTTGCGGTCGAGCCCGTATAAGCCCACCGGGTGGGGTTGATTCCGCTCCTCGCGCAGCGCGATGTCCCAATCAATCTGGTCGGTCAAGCTGTACCACGTGAAGCCGACAATAGGCACGCCATCCTGGCGCAGTCGCAAGAGTGTATTCCATTCCTTCCATAGCCATTGCGTGGCCCCCTGCTCCTCGCGGATGTTCGTCTCGGTGTGCATGAGGGGCAGCCCATAGCGGCTGTAGTACTGCCGGGCCAGCACGTAGTAACCAAAGAACTCGCCCGACGACACCGTCGTGCCGTCCGGCTTGAGCAGGTGCTCGTTGGTGACGTAGTAGTCGGTCCCCATAATGCAGCGGAACCGGTAGTTCTGGTTCATGAAGAAGTCGTAGTCCGCTTCGCTCATGCCGTTGGCGGTGAGGTAGCGGAGGATGGGGGCGCTGACCTGGTGGCCGTAGGTCAAATCAAGCGGCAGGAATCGGCGTTCGTTGTAAAACCAAGCGGCCTTGACGAGGTCTGGCCGGGAAGGGTGAGTGTATTCGCTCGACTCGCTCTGGATGAAGATCGCGTCGGGGACGTGTCGGAGAATTGCCTGCATGGCTAGCAGATTCGCCCTGCAGAGATTGACCGTGGCGTGGACATAGGCCACGTCCGCGGTAAGCATCTCGTTCCACCAGCCGTATTTGGCCGAGAAGAGGGTGGTGATCAGGATCTCGTTGACCGGGGTCCAGTATTTGACACCGGGGTAACGGCGGGCGCAGGCGCCGGCGTACTCGGCGAAGTAGTGGGGGAAGTCCTCATTCTGGAAGTTGCCCAGCCAGTCGGGGACGCCGAAGTGGCAGAGGTCGAGAATGGGCTGGATGTCCATCCCATTCATCTCGTCCATGACATCGTCGAACCACGCCCAATCATAAGAGTTCGGGCCGAGGAACGTGCGATGGAGAGCAGGTCCCCAACGAAGGTAGTGGATGCCAAGTTCGCGGACGAGGTGGAGATCCTCCCGCCAGTGCTGGTAGTGGCCGCACTTCTCCATCTGATCGATGCGGACGCGGCCAGCGATCGTGGGGTAGCTGTTCTCGATGCCGGTCGCGAACATGAACCCGTGCATGCCAAAGCCTCTCCGCCCTGGCCGGGCCTGCGCCCCCGGCGTGACACCAGCGGCGGGCGCACCGAGGCTGCCGCCATAATGGTCAGCTTGACCCTCACGCTGCCGAGTCACTCCTCACTAATGTCCGCCCCCGGCCACCAGCGTGCGCGAAAGTCCTCGGCTTCCAATCCATCCGGGTCCGCAGCCGGTACCTGTTCGAGGTCTCGAGGAGGTGCCTTTGGCAGGAAGTATTGCGGCTTCTCCACTAGCACCGATGGACTAGCCTTTGGCGAATACGGGATAGCTTGAACGCTCATCAAAGTCTCCGAGGTGGGAACCTGCTGGCAGATGACAGACAGTCCTAACGTAGCAAAACATGTGCCAAGTGCCTGTTGCGGACCTAGGAGTCCCCGCGTCCCGTAAGCACATCCGGGGGCGCCATCAGGAGCCTTAATCACTGGGTCGGCGCCCCCCTGCTCGCTGAGAGGCCAACGCGGTAGCTCAGAATCCTCCCAGTGGCCAAACCGTCCTTTCCCGCGTGCGCGAAGTCTGCGGCCATTGACTGCGGCGTCCGCCTCAGCCGTCGTAGCCCCGCGGGTGGACCCGGTGCCAACGCCACGCCGTTTCCACGACCTCTCGCAAGTCGGGATGCCGGGGCTGCCAGCCCAGCTCGCGCCTCGCCCCTCGGCAGACGCCACCAACGCGGGAGGGTCCCCCGAACGGCGCGGCCCGAACTGCACCGGAATACGCCGACCGGTAACCTCCTCACACGCCGCGAGTACCTCCCGCACGCTGTAGCCCGTGCCAATCCCCAGGTTGTAGGCCCTCCCCTGTCCCGGCTCTAACCTTTCCAGCGCCAGCAGGTGGGCTTCGGCAAGGTCGTCCACATGGATGTAGTCCCGGGCGCAGGTGCCGTCTGGGGTTGGGTAATCAGTGCCGAAGACCTCCACCTCCGCGCGAATCCCCAGCGCCGCCTGGAGTACGATCGGGATCAGGTGAGTCTCGGGGTGGTGGTCCTCCCCGAGGGCCCCGTCCAGGCTGGCGCCGGCCGCGTTGAAGTAGCGCAGCGCGATGAAGCCGAGCCCGTAGGCCGCGGCGTGATCGGCCAACGCCCACTGCATCGCCAGTTTGGACCGGCCATAGGGGTTTATCGGCGCTAGCGGGTCATCCTCCGTGATGGGCACGCGGCGCGGCACGCCGTAAACCGCCGCCGTGCTGGAAAGACGAGTCGGCCCACCCCGCCCTGACGCATGGCGTCGAGAAGGCTCAGGGTGCCGCCGACATTATTGCGGTAGTACAGGGCCGGCTCACGCACCGACTCACCAACGTATGCCAGGGCGGCG
>JBBDNX010000668.1:0-12361 GCA_040877345.1 Pirellulales bacterium | reverse complement strand
GTGCTCAGCTACGAGCCCGAAGAGGAACTGGCCGAGCCAGCAGCTCGCTGATCTGCCCGCCGATCGCCTCGATCAGATGCTCCAGGCTGCCGGGCGCCAGCAAGGCGACCGTCTCCTGGTAGATGCCCGTGCCGTACGTTTCGCGCGTGGGCAGGTAAGTCGGCAGCGAACCGTTGACCAGCGTGGCCACCACTAGCGGCGTTCCCGGGAACCTGCTCCGCAAGGCCGTCTGCAGCAGTTGGTAATGCTCCGCTTCGATCGCCAGCCAGACCGCGTCGCCCAGCTTCAGAAGCTGGAGCGGGAACGGAAAAACGGGCCCGGCCGGCAGGTTGCCCAGGCGGACCAGTTGGCGGGTCTTCACCTCGGCCTGGGCCCGGTAGTCGCGGGCACGGGCGGCGTCGCCGGCCGTTCGGGCCTGCTGCTCCTCGGCCAACAGCCGCTCGCGCTCGCGCCGTAGATCGTCGATCGAAGGCAGGCCGGGCCGCAAAGCCAGGTCGATGCACGAGCGGCGAAACTGCCACGCCTCCTTTGGCCGTAGCGCCTCGGTGTCGAGCTGTACGTGCTCCCAAGTGCCGATGACGGCGCCCGAGATGACCGGGCCGCCATATTCGAAGCGCGTGCCCGGCGGCGGCGGCGATTCAAGCGCCGCCAAGGCCGCATAACCCAGCTTGCGGCCGTTGGCGTCGGCCACGGCGGTGTCTCCCACGTACCCGTGCTTGGGTCCCAAGTCGCCCGAAGCCCCCTGCACGAAGATGGCCGGGGCGCCGGTTGCCGACTCGATCACCTCGCGCATGGCCCCCGGATAATCGGGGCTGATCAAGGTGTTTTGCCAGGCCAGCGTGGTCGGGTGGCAGGCGTAGTTGACGAGCGTGGCCAGCGTGCTGCCCGCGTGGTCGGTGATGCGGGCCACCAGCAGGGTGTCGTCGGCCGGACCCTGGGGATTGTAGCCGCAGACCCAGTGGCCGTTGTCCGTGTCCCAGAAATCGCGGTGGGCGGCCAGGTCGCAGCGGCCCTGGCCGTAAGTGATCGTGACCGGTTGCAGCGTGGCTCGCGCCTGAGAGACGATCGCGGCCAGCTTGCCGCCCAACTCGTCGAGATACGCCTCGATCAACTCGCCGCCGGGCAGGTCGCGGCGCTCCAGGCCCATCAGGCCGGCGGCGTGCGTGTGCGAAAAGAGCACCAGGACCTGTTCGGGTGTCAGCCCCGCGCCCTCGGCGACGGCCGACCGCAAGGCGGCCATCTCGCGGCTCCAGAGCAGGCAATGGTCGACGGCGATCAGGGCCAGCTCGTCCGCCGGGTCGATTGAAGAGTTGCCGCCGGAGGCAGGGCCGGCGGCCAGGTTGCGCAGCACAAGGGCGGTGGCCGTCAGCGGGCGGTGGACGCCCGTGGAGCGGTCGTGCGTGGCCGCGCCCCACATGCGGTGGTAAATGCCGACCGGCGGCGTGATGTCGCAGCGGGCCACGCCGCACAACGAGCGGCTCTGGGGCGTATCGACGTGCGGCACGATCGTGCTCCTGGGGTGTTCGAGTGGGTAGCTCAAGCGGCGGCCAGCCGGATCTTACTGTCGGGATTGACCAGTATCCAGCAGCAAGCGGCCAGCACGTACACGCCCGCGAACACCAGCAGCACGGCGTCCCAGTTGCCGGTGGCCGTGCTCAAGCGGGCCGCCACGAAGGGGAAGACGGCGGCTCCGAAGTTGCCGCTCATGTTCATCATGCCGAACACGGTGGCCACGTGGCGGCCGCCAAGGTCCATCGTCACCGTATAGGCGACCGGGCCGCCGAAGGCCGCACAGAACGAGCCGGCGGTAATCAGCAACACGGCCGCGAGCGGGTCGGCGATCCAATTGGCGGGCACGATCAGCGCCGCGCAGGCGAGCATGCTGGCCACGGCGAACCACTGGCGGCTGATGCGGCGGCTGCCGGTGCGGGCCAGCAGCCAGTCGGACAGCGCGCCGGCCAAGGGAGAGCCGACCACAATGGCCAGCAGCGGAAGGCTGGCCAAAGCGCCCGACAGCCCGGTGGAGACGCCCCGCGTTTCCTTGAGATAGGTGGGGAACCAACTGACATAGAACACGTAGCCGGCCGCCCGAAAGAACTGCTGCCCACAGATGAACCACAAGGCGGGAGTCGAGAGGATCGCGCCCCAGGGAGTGGGCGAGCTCTGGCCGGCGACTCCTGAAATAGCCAACGCGCCGCTGCCGATCAGGGCCAGCTCGGCCTGGTTCACGCCCGGGTGCATCTCCGGGCGCTCGCGGTACCAGCGGAGGAATCCCCAGGCCCAGATCCATCCCACGAGCGCGAAGCCGGTCACGACCACCCGCCAGTCGAAGCCGGCTTCGAGCAGCAGGCCGGCGAGGAAGGCCGACGCGGCGGCACCGACGCTCATCGCGCCGCCCAGGGCACCGCTGGCAAAGGCGCGTCCGGTGGCCGGCAGCCACTGGGTGATCGAGCGCGCCGCGCAGGGGAACAGTCCCGCCTGGGCGATGCCGCAAGCGCACCAAACGGCCAGCAGCGTCCAGTAGCCGCCCGCCATTGCCAGCATGGCGGTGGCCAGCGACCAGGCGGCGGCGAACAGCACCAGCGGCCGCCGGGCGCCCCAGCGGTCGCCGGCCCAGCCCGACGGGATCTGAAACAGCGCGTAGCCGAGGAAGAGCGCGGAGAAGACCAGGCCCATGTCGTTCCTGGTCAGACCCAGATCGTACCGCACGCGGTCTTCCATGACGCTGAGCACGTTGCGATGGACGTAGGCAATGACCGCGGCCGCGCACAACCAGGCCAACACCCAGTAGCGCACGTGCGTGGGCCGCCTGGCCGGCAGGGCTTGCTCGGCGGGAGAGCGGTCCGCGCTAGCGGGCATCGCATCCTGGTGGGAGTCCATTGCGGTGTCTCGAAGGTGCCTCGAAGATCAGTGGGCCGGCAGACCCAGCCGGCGCGCCAGCGACACCAGTTGCCCGTTGAGGCGGTCGGCGTGCGCGAGCGTCGCCTCGTCGGGACGGAAGGTGGCCTGGCGCACGTGGATGCTCGACTGGGGCAGGATGCCGCGCGCGGCGAGCAGCCGCTTTTCGACCCAGTTGAACAGCTCCGAGTTCTGCAGCGAATACATGATCTGCGGCAGCAGCACCTGGAAGATCGAAGATGCCTCGTCGTCCTGTCCGCCGGACGCCAGTTGCCAAACGCGCTGGAGCAGGTCGGCCATGCCCAGGCCCGGCATCAGCCCGCAGATGCCCGCCGGCAAAAGGTCCAGCACGTACATGCCGCCCCAGCCTTCCAGCACGCCGATGCGGCCTTCCGTCGCCTCGATGATGCCGCGGATCTTCGGCCCCATCAGCGATTCTTCGAGCTTGAGATAGCGGAAGTTGGGGCAGGCCTCCATCAACCTGCGGGCAAACTGGCCGCCGACGGTCGGGCCGCCGGGATTGAAATCCTGCACCAGCACCGGCAGCTTCACCGCGTCGCACACCCGCCGGGCGTAGTCGAACAGGTCGTCGTCCTTGAGCGGAAAGATGCGGGGCAAGGCGAACGAGATGACCGAGGCCCCCAGGCCCTCGTAGCGGTGAGCGACTTCGGCCGCGATCCGGGCCGAGGGGTGGTTGGCCTGGGCCACGACGGCCAGCGAGCCCGCGGCGGCGGCGATGGCCGACTCGACGACGGCCTGGCGCTCGGTGTCGCTGAGCTTGTAGAACTCGCTGGCATAGGCCGGCAGGCAGACGGCGGCCAGGGAGCTGGCGGCGGCGAACCGGACGCAACGGGCCAGGGCTTCGAAGTCGATCTCCTCGTCCTTGGTGAAGGGAGTGGGAATGATCGGCACGACGCCGTGGAGGAGGCCGGCGGGTGACTGGGTCATCGCGTTGAGTTCCAGGGGAGGCGGGGCCGCGAGCCGCCAGTTGACTGGCTGGCCGTGGCGATGTCAACTTGGTGCGAATCGCCACTTGGCCCGGAGCACCGATGAAAATCACGGCCGTCGAAACGCACGTTTGTCATGCGCGGATGCGCAACTGGATCTTCGTCAAGGTCCGCACGGACCAGGATGGCTTGTGGGGCTGGGGCGAAGCGACGTTGGAGTGGCACACCCGCGCCGTCGTGGGGGCGGTGGAGGACGTGGCCCAACTGGTCGTCGGCGAAGACCCGACCCGCATCGAGCATCTCTGGCAGATGATGCACCGCCAGCATTTCTGGCACGCCAACGGCGTGGTGCGGGCCACGGCGGTCAGCGGCATCGACATCGCGCTGTGGGACATCTTGGGCAAACTGCACGGCGTGCCTTGCCACAAGCTGTGGGGCGGCCCGGTCCGGGACTACGTGCGGACGTATTGCCACCTGGGCGGCGGCAAGATGGAGGAGTTCTACGAGACGACGCCCGCCGACGCCCCCCGCTTTGCCGAGATGGCGGCGCGGGCCGTGGGCGAGGGCTTTACCGCTTTCAAGTCAATGGGCGTGCCGGAGACCGCGCCGATCGAGGGACTGCGGCCGATCAAGTACGCCGAGGCCTGCGTGCGGGCCATGCGCGACGCGGTCGGCGACGACATCGACATCATGATCGACTGCCACGCCCGTCCCTCGCCGCGGATGGGCCTGCGGTTTGCCAGCGCGCTGGAGCCGTACGGCCTCTACTGGTTCGAAGAGCCGTGCTGGCCGGAGAACGTCGAAGCCATGGCCGACATCCAGCGGGCCGTCACCACGCCGATCGCCAGCGGCGAACGGCTGATCGGCCAGCACGCCTTTCGGCCTTTCCTGGAGAAGCAGGCGCTGAGCGTCCTGCAGCCCGACATCACGCACTGCGGCGGGCTGAGCGAAGTCCGCCGGATCGCGGCCATGGCCGAGGCCTATCGCGTGGCGCTGGCGCCGCACAACCCGCAGGGGCCGGTGAGCACGGCGGCCTCGCTCGAGCTGGGCTTTGCCACGCCATCGTACATCATCTGCGAGTCGGTGCACCAGGATGTTCCCTGGCGGGGGGACGTGGTCAGCGAAGGTTTTGTGGTCGAGCCGCGTGGCCGCATCGTGCGCCCCGGCACGCGTCCGGGTTTAGGCATCGAGATCAACGAGGCCCAGGTGAAGAAGCATCCGTTCCAGCAAGAGCTGTTGCAACGTTCGTTCTACGCCGACGGCGCCGTCGGCGACTGGTAGCGGAGCGGAAGGCAGAAGGCAGAAGGAGGAAGGAGGAGTAGCGTTTCAATTCTTTCGGACATGCCTGCGCGGATTTTGACGGAAGCGGCGCTTCGACGGTACAATTCGGTTGGAGGTGGTTGATGAACAAGTCAGAAGCCATTCCAGATCCACTCCATCCCAAGCCGGTTCCCATTGAATTCGCCGGTCAGTGGGTCGCGTGGAATAAGGAGCGGACCCAGATCGTCGCGCACGGCACGGACATGGCCGCCGTCCATGCGGCTGCAATGAGCGCGGGACATCCTGACGCGATTTTGCAACGGGTCCGGCGCCCCGACGTGAGCTTCATTGGCGGCTACGTGGAAACGAGACAGCCGGTGGCCTTCGATGTAGCTAGCTTCTAGGGCTGCGCAGCCGCGTTGTTTGACCGTGACTTTGCAGAGCCATAAAAAAACGAAGGCAGTGGACAGTCCTTGCGGACCACCCAAAGCCTCCAAAGGAAGTATCGGCTCAAAGGCATCTAAAGTCAAGGGAGACGAAGTTCCTAGTTCCTGGTTCCTAGCAACGAAGCCCAAGACCAAAGAACAAAGAACCAAGTTCCAAGAACCAGCCACTAACCACTATCCACCAGCCACCAGCTACGCCATGACCTCGCTGATGGGATGCCCGTAGTCCATCTCAAGGCGCTTGCGGCCGGGAATCTCGAGCCGGCGGCTGTCGAGTCCCAGACGGTTGAGCACCGTTGCGTGCAGGTCGGTCACGTAGTGGCGATGCTCGACCGCGTGGAAGCCCAGCTCGTCGGTGGCGCCGTGGGCCACGCCCCCCTGGATGCCGCCGCCGGCCATCCAGACCGAAAAGCCATAAGGATGATGATCGCGGCCGTCGGAGCCCTGCGCGCCCGGCGTGCGGCCGAACTCGGTGCCCCAAACCACCAGCGTCTCGTCCAACAGGCCGCGCCGCTTGAGGTCCTTGATCAAGGCGGCGATCGGCCGATCGACCTGGGCGCAGAGCTTGCTGTGGCCGTTCTTCAAGTCGCCGTGGGCGTCCCAGGCGCCGGCGCCGCCGTTGCTGCCGTGAAAGATCTGCACGAAACGCACGCCGCGCTCGACCAGCCGGCGGGCCGCCAGGCATTGCTGGCCGAAGGGCGCCGTCACCGGATCGCCGAGGCCGTACAGGGCATGGGTGGCGGCGGTCTCGGTGTCGAAGGCGAGCACTTCGGGCACCGCCATCTGCATGCGGAAGGCCAGCTCGTAGCTCTTGATGCGGGCCTGCATGGCGGCGTCGGCAGGGTACTCGACGGCGGCGAGGCGGTTCAACGCGCCCAGCAGCTCGAACTCGCCGCGCTGCTCCTCCCGATACACGTCCGAGGCCGGCAAGGCATAGGGCAACGGGTTCTTGGGATCGACTTCGAGCTGCACGCCGTTGTGCTCCGGGCCCAGGTAGCTGGCCCCGTGGCCGGCCATGCCGCCGCAGCAGTCGGCGATGGGAGTGCCCATCACGATGAACTGCGGCAGGTCGTCGTTGATCGAGCCCAAGCCGTAGTGCACCCAGGAGCCGACAGTCGGAAAATGCCCTTCCAACACGTGGCGGCCGGTGTGGAACTGGAGCTGGGCGCCGTGGTTGTTGTCGGTGGTCCACATCGAGCGGACGATCGCCACGTCGTCGATGCAGTCGCCCAGGTGCGGCCACCAGTCGCTGATGGCGATGCCGCTCTCGCCCCGCCGGCGATAGCCGACCTGCATGGGGAAGACCTGGGGGTGCACCTTGTGCAAGCCGGGCACCAGCTCGCGGAGGTTCTTCTTCAAGTGGGGCGAGTCGAGCGTGTCCTTGAACGGCGTTTCAGCGATTGTCTTGCCCGCGTACTCGTTGAGCGCCGGCTTCGGGTCGAAGCTTTCCATCTGGCTGGTGCCGCCCACCATGAACAACCAGATCACGCTCTTGGCCCGCGGAGCGAAGTGCGGTAGGCCGGCGGCGAGCGAGCTCGATGCCGTCTCGGCCCGCGCCACGCCGTCGCCGTGCAGCATCGCGCCCAGCGCCAGTCCGGTGAACCCCATGCCGACGTCGGCCAGGAAGGTGCGGCGGTGGATGCCGCATGCGCAAGGAGGAGGGAGGAAGGAGGAAGGAGGAAGGGGGGAGGCACGATCCTCCAGAGGCGGACTTTCAGCAGGCGACACGGCGACAAGGGGACAAGGCGAGGAGACATGGTCCCGGCTGGCCGGAATGTCGGTCGGTTTCGTCTTCATGATCGTTCTTCTCCGTAGCAGGACTCGCCTCTCGTAGCAGAACTCGCCAGAGTTCTGGCCGCCTGATCAATCCGCTCGCGCGTCTTGCGACGCCTGAATTCTGGCGAATTCAGCTACGCGTTGCCATCTTCCCATACAGACAGGCTGGAAGCCTATCCTACGTTAGCGTATCGTCACAAAATCGTTGTGGTTCAACAATACGTGGACCAGGTTCTCGCGGGCGCGCTGGGCGGGGTCGGCGGAGGGGGGGACCTCGGCCGGCGAGCCGCCGGCGAACCCGGTCAGCTTGTCTTCGTCTTCCAGCAAACGGGCCTGGCCGGCCAGGAACCGCAGGCACTCGCCGCGCTCGGCCGCACTCGGGGCGCGGCAGAGCACCTGCTCGAAGGCCGCGGTGATGAACACTTCGTCGGCGACCGTGCCAGTTGCCGAAAGCTGGCCGGCCAAGAGGCGGGCCTGGCTCAGCGAGAGGCCGCTGTTGGCCAGGGCCAGCGCCTGCTGCGGCACGATGCTCTCGTCGCGGCGATAACACTCGTTGACGCTGGCCGCGTCGAACAGCTTGAGCAAGACCATCTGCTTCTCGTTGGCGTGCTGGAAGTAGAGGCTGCGGCGCCGCGAGGTCTCGCCCGCCTTGTGGTCGATGTCGGGCCCGCCCATCGTCGCGTCCAATTGCCCGGCCACGTGCAGCACGCTGTCGCGGACGACCTCCGCCTCCATGCGGCGCGGCCTGGTCCGCCACAGGGTGCGGTTGTCCGGGTCGATGGCCAGGTTGGCATCGTCGTGGCTCGCGGGCGACGAGCTGCGGCAATAGGCGTCGCTGGTGACGATCAGCCGGTGGATGGCCTTCATCTTCCAGCCCTGCTCCATCAACTCGACGGCCAGCCAGTCGAGCAGCTCCGGGTGCGTGGGCGGCTGCCCGTTCAGGCCGAAGTCGAACACGGTCGGCACCAGCGGCTCGCCAAAATGCCGCAGCCAGATCTGGTTCACCGCCACGCGGGCCGTCAGCGGGTTGGCCGGGTTGGCGATCCAGCGGGCCAGCGCCAACCGCCGGCCGGTGCTGGTCGAAGGATAGAGCTTGTCGAGCGGCGCGTAACTGGAATCGGTGTTGGAATCCGCCGCCGCCAGGGCCGACTCGGCCGCTTCCAAGGCCTTGCGTGCCTCCGCGGCCTTGCCTTCGGCCGCCGCGAGCGCCTGCTTTGTCTTGTCGGCGGCCTCGTTGTTGGCAGCGTTATCGCCGGCGGCGGCGACGGCCTGCCGGGCCAGCTCGGCAGCCTGCTCTTCGGCCAGCAGCTTGTGCCGGGCGGCGGCCACGGCGGCCTCGCGCTCGGCCCGGGCAGCGGCCAGCGCCAGGCATTCGGCATCGGCAGCCGGCGGATCAAGGAACCGCGATCGATCGGCGGCGATGCGGGCCTCGACGCTGCGCAGGCCGGCCGCTGCGGCCGCCACCGCGGCTTCGGCCGCTGCCGCGCCGGCCTGGGCGTTTTGCTCCGCCCGGTGGGCGGCTTCGAGCGTGTTGGCGACAGGCTGGTCGGTCGCCGATTCGGCCAGAACGGCGTCGGGCGAAAGCCCAACCACCTCGACACTGACGAACTCGGCCGTGGCGTCGAAGGTCCACAGCGCAACTCGACCCGGGCGGCGCGGGTGAGGCAGCCGGTAGACCAGCTCCAGCACGCCGTCGAGCCAGACGTTCAGGAGCTGGCCGCGCACGTCGACCTTGAGCAGATAGTCGCGATTGAGCTGGACGGCGAGGGTCTTCATCGCGTCGGCCGGGTAGGCGGGCGAGCCTTGGTTGTAATAGACCTGCAGCTTGGACCCGCCGGCAACGGCACTCAGGTAGACCGCGTTGAACCGGCCGTCTTCGGTCGCGTCGAAGCTCAGGCCGACCGATCGCCACTGCTGCCCGCCGGTGATCTTGAACGCAAACGAGGCGCTGAACTCGGCCGGGTGCTCGGCCAGCGAAAGCAGGCGGCATTCCCGGCTGCCGGTCTGCTGCTGGACCAGGCGGCCCGACTCGTACGACCACTGGCCATCGACGGTCTGCCAGACGGCCGGGTTGGCTTCGGAAAACTGGTCGCTGATGAACGCTTGGACGGCCGGCTCATCCGGCTGGGACGCCGGCGCTGAAAGCCTTGCCACCCGCTCCTGGGCGGCCGACACGGATTGCCGGGCCTTTGCCAGGCCGTCGTTGGCTTGCGCAACGGCGGCCTGCGCCTGGGCCAGCGCCTCGTCTTGCACGAAGGCGTGCAGGCCGGGGTTGTAGGCCCGCGGCGGCAGCGGCACCGGCTCGATCGCCAGTCCGCCGGGCGCGAGGATCGCGGGCAGGCCGGGCGCGAGCGGGTGCTCGGTGTCGGGCTCGGCCTCGTTGCCCCGCACGAAGAGATAGGTGGGCGCCTCGGCCTTGGCGTCGTAGACGCGGGCCACGCCGTCCTTGATCAGGTCGCTTTGGCCCGGCACGCGGTCGGTGCGGACCTCGTAGGGCTCGAAGAAGGCGCGGAAGCGGTAGTAATCTTGCTGCGCCACGGGATCGTACATGTGGTCGTGGCAGCGGGCGCAGTTGAGCGTGAGGCCCAAAAAGGCCTTGGCGGTGTGCTCGACCGTGTTGTCGAGCCAGACGTTGCGGTTGAAGCTGAACCAGTTGCGGGCCAAAAATCCCGTCGCCCGCAGCGTGTCCGGGTCGGCCGGCGCCAGCTCGTCGCCGGCCAGCATCTCGATGATCAGCCGGTCGTACCCCCGGTCGGCATTGAGCGACTCGACGATCCAATCGCGCCAGCGCCAGATGTGCCGCTGGCTGTCGCGGATCTCGCTGCCGAAGCCGGCCCAGTCGGCATAGCGCCAGACGTCCATCCAGTGGCGGCCCCAGCGCTGGCCGTAGCGCGGGTCGGCCAGCAGGCGGTCGACCACTTTTTGGTAGGCGTCGGCCGAGTCGTCGGAGAGAAAGGCCGCCAGCTCGGCCCGCGCCGGCGGCAGGCCGATCAGATCGAGGTACAGCCGCCGCAGCAGGACGTTCTTGTCCGCCCGCGGCAGCGGCGTGAGCCCCCGGCCGGCATGCTGGGCATTGACGAAGGCATCGACCGGATTGCCGCCTTCGCCGGCCGCTTCGGGCAACGCCGGCCGCACCGGCGGCCGGTAGGCCCAATGTTCGCCCGGATCGGCGATCGGCTCGTCCGGCGCCGCGGCCCCGGCATCGATCCAGGCGGCCAGGACGGCGATTTCTTGCTCGCTGAGCGGCTCGCCTTCCGGCGGCATCCGCCAGCCATCGCTGCCCCGCGCAGCCGTCAGGATCAGGCTCTCTTGGCTCTTGCCGTGGACCAGTGCCGGTCCGCTTTCGCCCCCCTTCGTCATGGCCGCGGCCGAGTCGAGCCGCAGGTCCTGCTGTTGTTCGAGCGGTCCATGGCACGCATAGCAGCGTCTTGCCAGGATCGGCTTGACGTCCCGCAGGTAGTCGACTTCGTCGGCCCGCGAGGCGCTCGCCGCGGCGAGCAGGCAGATCAGCGAGCAAATCGCCTTGAGCATGGCCGAGGTCCTGGAGGGGCCGGGGTGTTGGTCAGCGGTAGGGGGTAGTGCAGGCTGGTCAGTATAGCAGAAGGAGGCACGACAAGCCTGCGGCTGGACGGGGATGCTATCCTGCGGCTCGCGACCTCCGGGCTCCGGCCCTCCCGCCATGTGATTACCTTTGAACCGTGACCGCTTCTTGAAGCACCGCTGGTGGCAGGCAGAACTTCTCGTTGCACACCTGATAATCGAGCTTGATTCGGATCGATTGGTCCTTTGTATGCTTGGAGATTTTCAAGGTTCGCGTAAATGTCGCCAGGCCGATATAGATCTTCTTGCTCGGATCGTTCAGAGAGGTCAATCCAACGGATCGCTCCCATTCTCCGACCGCTTCGATTCCATCGCCGCTTCCCAATCGACCGGCGCGACCCAACTGCCAAACGAAGCGACTCGCGCCGTGATGCTCTCCTGTTCGTCGGCAGCGGGATCATCCTTCATTCTTTCGTACTTCGCGAATTCCTCTGGATGATGCACCACCGGCAATCCCGACTTGTCGAGTATCTTCTGGACCTTGGCGTATTTGCCCTCGCCCTCACCCCGAAACAGATAGAGGTCACCTGGATCGTAGGAACCGCTGATGAAGTCGAGGATTCCGTCGTTGTCGTAGTCCACAAACTGTGGGCTGGAAGCGATGCATCAGTAGACGGGCGTCTTGGCGTCCTCGCCGCCGGCTTGTAGCTTGCCCTTGCTGGTGTACACGGGCTTTTCTTCGGTGCCTTTGTTTTCAAACAGCCAAAAGTAACCGGGAAAGTCACCAACCAAAAGATCTCGGTCGCCATCCCCGTCCACGTCAGCGATCCACGGTCCGGCATGAGCAATATTCGACAGCTTGCCGATGTTGATCGGTTCGCCATCCGCTTGCAGACGCACTGGCGGGGAAAGGTCCGGCGAAGTTCGAACCCCCGTGATTCTGTAGGCCTCCTGTGGCGTCGCATTCGCTAACGCGCCCAGAAACTCGGGCGAGAAGTCGTCGTGAGTCATCCAAGCGGCAATGAATGCGCCTATGGGAGCAAGAACCGCAACTACGGCGACGACACACAGGCAGTGTTTCTTTTTCATACCCACCCTCGAAACATGGGTTCTGACCCGTCGACATCTTATGCGATCGTTCGCGGACGTCCAGGAGTCAGGAGCTGGCTGGTTGAACGGGCCTCTAGCGACGCTTTCAGCCTACCGCACGCGTGGATCATCGGTCAAAAACGGGGTCCGGTCGGGGGCGGTTCCCATTTTAGCCGATGGGCGGCCGGCTTGGCTACGTGCGGGACGCGGGCCCGCTTTCAGGGCGAGGGGTTTCACGACGCGGTGGCCGATGCCTTGGGCATGCTCAAGCGGTACGACCCGCGCCGATTCGCGCGCGTGCGCCGCAACCTGCGGGCGATTTGCAACGGGCCGCTCGCGTCGGGCGCGCTCTACCAGCCGCATACGAGGTTCTGCTGGATCGGCTTCTCGCGCTACGAGGCGTGG
>JBBDNX010000667.1:0-2243 GCA_040877345.1 Pirellulales bacterium | reverse complement strand
AAGCCGAGTGTCTCTTGCGTGCCCAGCAGATCGGGATCGAACCGCCTGATCGTGTCGACGAGCAGCCCCTTGCGCTCGTCCCAATGGTTCGCGCCGTCGGCCGCGGTGCCATAGCGGATGTTGAAGCTCATCACGCGCAGCTCGAGCGGTTGATCGTCGGCCGCGCCGACCTTGGAACAAAGGGCCGCGATGGAAACGACCGCGAAGGCAAAGCGGATTGCAGACATGACGCGGGACCAGGCTGGGGAACGACGAATAACGAAGGCGAACAGGACGCCAGGCGACGTCGATCCTAGTTTCGAGTTTTTTCGATTGCAAGACGACGCGGGACAGATGATTCTGGATGGCTGCTCCCTAGACTACGACGCGGCGGCCAGAGCGGGCGCCGCGCGAGCTGCCAGACGGCTGGAGAGGGTGAGCTATGAACCTGGCAAAGATGGCGGGTTGCCTGGCGGTGGGGCTGGCGGTGGCGGCGGGCGGCCGAGGCGCGGCGGCCGGAAGGGAGGGCGGGCCGAACGTGCTGTTGATCGCCATCGACGATCAGAACGACTGGATCGGCTGCCTGGGCGGACACCCGCTGGCGAAGACGCCGCACCTGGACCGGCTGGCGGCGCGGGGAACGCTGTTTCAAAACGCGCATTGCCAGGCGCCGCTGTGCAACCCGTCGCGCACCAGCCTGCTCGTCGGCCTGCGCGCGACGACCACCGGCATCTATGGCCTGGCGCCGTGGTTCCGCGAGGTCCCTGACTGGAAAGACCGCGTCACGCTGCCGCAGCACTTCAAGTCCCACGGCTACCGGACGCTGGCGGCCGGCAAGATCTACCATGGCGCCGCCGGGGGGGCGGAACAGCGGGCGCGGGAATTCGACGCCTGGGGGCCGGCCGGCGGCGTCGGCGCGGCTCCCTCGCAAAAACTGATCCCGGCCACGCCCATGGGCAACCATCCGCTGATGGACTGGGGCGTGTTTCCGCACCGCGACGAGGACAAGGGCGACTACCAAGTGGCCTCCTGGGCCGCCGACCAACTGCAGGCGATCCCCGCGGATCAGCCATTCTTTCTGGCGGCCGGATTCTTTCTGCCGCACGTGCCGTGCTACGCCACGCGCGAGTGGTTCGACCTCTACCCGGACGACGACTCGCTGCTGCCGACGTTCATGGCTGGCGACCGGGACGACACGCCGCGCTTCTCATGGTATCTGCACTGGCACCTGCCGGAGCCGCGGTTGGACTGGGTGCGCGAGAACGACCAGTGGAGGAACCTGGTGCGATCGTACCTGGCCTGCACCAGTTTCGTGGATGCCCAGGTGGGCCGCGTGCTGGACGCCCTGGAAGAAAGCGGCCACGCGGACGACACGATCGTGGTGGTGTGGGGCGATCACGGATGGCACCTGGGAGAAAAGGGGATCACTGGGAAGAACACGCTGTGGGAACGCTCGACGCGGGTGCCGTTGATTTTTGCGGGCCCCGGGGTGTCGCGGGGAGGCCGTTGCACCCAGCCGGCCGAGCTGCTCGACCTGTACCCGACGTTGATCGAGCTGTGCGGATTGCCTGCGCGGGACGACCTGGAAGGCCGCAGTCTCGTGCCGCAACTGGTCAACGCCGACGCGAGGCGTGAATGGCCGGCCATCACGTCGCATAACCAGGGGAACCACGCGGTCCGCAGCGAGCGGTGGCGCTACATCCGCTACGCCGACGGCAGCGAGGAGCTGTACGACCACGAGTCGGATCCGCACGAATGGGCGAACCTGGCCGGCGACGGCCGGTATGCGGACGTCATCGCGGAACATCGCCGCTGGCTGCCGGCGTTGGACGCGGCTCCGGCACCGGGCAGTGCGCATCGCGTGCTGACTTACGACGAGTCGCGGGATGAGGCCGTGTGGGAGGGGAAGACGATTCGGCGCACCGACGCGATTCCGGGCCTGCGGGGCGATAAGGAGGAAGGAGGAAAGAGGAAGGAGGAATAGGAAACCGCAAGGGGGAAAGAGGTCGCCAACGTACAAGCAGGGGCAGAAGTCGAATGGAGAAGAGTGAGGGATGTAATGAAGAAGATGACCAAGACGCGCGTTGGATGGTGCTGGGCAGGGTGGTTGCTGCCGGCGATGCTGCTGGCGGCGGCGGGAAAAGAGGCCGGGGCGGCGGAGGAGGAGAGGCGGCCGAACATCCTGTTCGCGTTCGCGGATGATTGGGGACGATACGCCAGCGCGTACGCGGACGTCGACGGCGAAGGCGGGATCAACGACGTGA
>JBBDNX010000666.1:0-2243 GCA_040877345.1 Pirellulales bacterium | reverse complement strand
AGCATCACCTGGTCCACGCTGTGCAGGTCGTCCCCCAGCCACTCGAGCACGCCGTTCGAGAGGCGGCCCGGCCTGGGTTGCCCCTGGTGGTTCAACAGCACGAACTCGGAAAACTCCAGCCTGGCCAGGTGCGACGGCTCCGTCACCGATACGTTGCCGTCGGTCAATTGAACCAGCTTGGCCCCCTGCGAATAGGCCTCCTGGATCAACAGCCGCTGGCCGCCGAGCCACCGGGCCCGCTCGACCTTGGCGCCCAGGCCCGCGAAGCGGGTTTGCGTGGGCGTGGCCTCGCCCGGCTTCCAGACGTACAAGTCGATGGCGTCGCCTACCCGCTGCGTCCACCAGGTGCTGCCGCCGACGCTCTCCAGCGCCAGGATGCGGCGGTCCTTCATGTCGGCCGACTGCGGAAAAGGTTCGGGATACGTGAGCCGCCCCGACTCCCAACTGCTCTGGTAAAGGTCCGACGCGTCCTTGCCCCACAACAACAGCTTGCCCGGTTGCGCCTGCACCGCGGCCAGCGCCCGCAAGTTGCCGATGCTGGGAAAGCTCTGCTCGTCCAGCCAGCCCGAATCGCCCAACGCCTGGACTCGCAGTCGAGGCTGTGAAGGGTCGGCCGCGATCAAGGCCGGCCGCTCGCCCAACGTCATCCCGCACCAGACCGCGCTGGCGCCGCCGGCCATGGGGAGCGACTCCTGGCGGCCCAGGTCGCGCTGCTCGCCGCGCGCGAGCGTATAGCGGCGCAGCAGGCCTTGCTGAGGCCCTCCCAGCAACAGCAGCTCGGCCGGCCGGTCGGCGATTGCCAGCGCCTCGATCCCCTGCACGGCTTGATCGAAGAGCACTTGGGCGGGCAGCAGCTTGCCGTCGCGGCACTCGAACCAGCGGATGGTCTGCCGCGCCTGGCTCGACCACTCCACCAGGTCCAAATCGCCGTCGCCGTCGAGATCCAACAGCTTCATATCCAGCCGGCCGCGTCCCTCGCGGGGGCTGAGCCAGGCGGGCCGGCTCCCCGGCTCCAGCCGCAAGGCCTGGATACCCTGGTCGAGGCTGATCAACAGCTCGAACTTCGAATCGGGCAACTGCCGGACCAGCAGCATCGTCCTGCCGGCCGGGTTGCCGGGCAGCAGGTCCCAGGTGGTCGTCTTCTTCCACTTGTCCGGCCCTTCACGCTCGTAAGCCAGGACCTTGTTGGAAGGACTGCTGAGCACGATCAACTCCGGTATATTGTCGCCGTTGAGGTCCTGGATCACCACGTCGAGGGGCAATTCGTCCAGCGGAAGCTCGGACCGGTGCCAGTCGGGAGCCATCGGCAGTTCATTGGGCCGTTGCGGGTCGGCCGCCGCCGGTTCACCCCGCTGGTCGGCTGGCAGCCAGCGGTACAGGTCGAGCCGCGACATGCGGGTGTTGACCACGATCAAATGGTCGCGGCCATCGCCTTCGAGGTCGGCCGCCAGCAGCCGGCCGGGATTTCCCTCCTGGCTGATGACGCGCATGCCCTGCCAGCCGTGCAGTTCGTGTGCCGCGAGCGGACCGGCCGTCCCAGCCAGCCAGCAGCCAATCCAGCCACCGATGAAGAGGAGCAATCGCAGTGAAGGCACGTTATCCGCCGATGCTGGTTTTTGAGTCGGGGTGGTTTTCGCGTTGGGAGAATCGCGGTTGGGCGCCGTTGGGGAAGATTGGAGAGCTTGCCTCACTATATCGTGTCGGCGCAGGCAACTCAATTCACGCTCTCTCCTGGCGCGGCGGGCCCGGCTGGCGGCTGGCCCATAGGCAGCTTGGCGGGCAGGGCGTATCCTGAGGGATTGGCCGCCGCGTCCAGGCGGTGGCCAAGAGACGCCGACTCCTGAATTCTGGCGAATTCAGCTACGGCAAGGAAGGACTCCTGGATCCTGGCGAATTCAGCTAGCAAGGAGCGAAGCGTTGCAGTTCCAGCTTGCCAGTCCGTTTGAGCCGGCCGGCGACCAGCCCCAGGCCATCGAGGCCCTGACGGCCGGGCTGCGCGCGGGGCGAAGGCAGCAGGTGCTGATGGGAGTGACCGGGTCGGGCAAGACCTTCACCATGGCCAACGTGATCCAGCAGATCCAGAAGCCGACGCTGGTGCTGTCGCACAACAAGACGCTGGCCGCCCAGCTCTACAGCGAGTTCAAGGAGTTCTTTCCCTATAACGCCGTGCATTATTTTGTCAGTTATTACGACTACTACCAGCCCGAAGCGTACATCCCGCAGCGCGACATCTACATCGAGAA
>JBBDNX010000665.1:0-12399 GCA_040877345.1 Pirellulales bacterium | reverse complement strand
CGCGCGACTTCCGGCGCCGGAAGCTGCCGCCGCTCGCTGAACTGGCGCAGCGTCTCCGCGGGATCGTCGCCCACGGCGATCACCGTGTCGCAGGCGTCCAAGACGGCTCCGGCCAGCGACGCCGGCTCGACCGTAATGAACATCATCGAATCGAAGTGCTCCGGGGCCACGCGCGAGGCGGGCTCGCGCGATGCGCCCAACACGTGGTGCGACTCGTCGACTACCAGCCAATGCGGCCGGCCCTTGTGCACGCGCATTTCCTGGACGCGAGCGAAGAGCGAAAGAAACAGGGTCGGCCGATCCGGCTTGCGGACACCCACCAGGTTCACGGCCACATTGATGTCCGATTTCTTGAGCAACTCGGCCAATTCTTCCACGGTGGGAGCGCTTTCGGCCGCGCCCAGGGCCACAAAGTTCTCCATGACCTTGTAGTCCCCTTCCGGGTCGATGATGCAAACCTGGTAGCCCGCGTCGGCCAGCCGCTCGACAAAGGCGGTCGCCAAGGTGGACTTGCCGCTGCCGGATGAGCCGGCCACCAGCAGGTTTCCGCCGTAAGGCGGTATGCGCACTTCGCTGCCGTCGTCGGCGGTCCCCAGCAGGACGTGATGCCGAACCAGCCGGGGCTCGAGGCCTGCCAGGTCGTCGGCCAGCAAATGTTCGATCAGCTCGACCACTCCCGCGCCGTGGTCGGCGGCGGTCACCAGGTCCGCGTGCTGCTTCAAGGCATCGATCGCGTTGGAAACCGCCACGGAACACTCGCACATGGTGAGGAACGCATGATCGTTTTCCGCGTCGCCCACGCCGACCACGTTGTGGCAGGACAAGCCCAACTTCGCCAGGGCCGCGGCCAGACCGGTGGCCTTGGTGACGCCCGCCGGCAGGACCATGACGGCCCCCTTGTTGAAGATCAGGTGGTACTCGAGCCCGGCATCGCGGATGGCTTCGAGCACGGCGGTTTCGTGAGGTTCCCAGGTGGCCAGGATCACCCGGCCCAACGACAAGCGGTCGACGCCCCGCCGGCGGATGGCGTCGATCAATTCGTCGGGCGGGGCGGCGGCCAGCAACTGGACCTGGTTGTCCGAAGGCCGGTACACAACGGCCCCGTTCTCGGCCACGACCAGCTCGAACAGATCGAGGTCGGAGCAGATCGAGCGCAGCTCGTCGAGTTCGCGGCCGGTGACCAGGATCAGCTTGCGCCCCGATTCGCGGAGCCGCACGAGGGCGGCGCGTGTCTCGGCCAATAAGCGGCCATGGGAGGCAAGCGTGCCGTCGTAGTCAGCGGCCAATGCCAGGTACCGCATGCTCAGGCCTCTGGAATGTCCCCTTCCAACAATTCCGCCACGGCAATGGAAGCAAATGACGAGCCAAGCCGGCGCTTTTCGAGAGATTGCGGGGAACGGGCTCCCCGTGCTGAAGTGTATGAGACCAACGCGGCCGGACAAGAGCAGCCAACGGGATGCCGTTTGCACTGGAGTTGCTATACTCGGCTCATGTCCGCCACGCTGCGCACGGTGACCTTGGGCTGCAAAGTCAACCAGTATGAGACCCAGTACGTCCGCGAAGGGTTGGCGCGAATCGGTTATCGCGATGCACTGCCGGGGGAGTCCGCCGATCTTTGCGTGGTCAATACCTGCACCGTGACGGCCGAAGGCGACGCCAAGAGCCGCCAGACGATCCGCCAGTTGGCCGCCCGCAATCCCGGCACGCGGATCGTGGTGATGGGTTGCTATGCCACGCGGGCGCCGGACGAAGTGGCCGCCTTGCCCGCGGTGGCCGAAGTGATCACCGACAAGCGCGAGCTGGGCGACCTGCTGGGCCGCTTCGGCGTGGTCGACATCCCCAGCGGCATATCGCGTTTCGAGGGCCGCAAGCGGGCCTACGTCAAGGTTCAGGATGGGTGCATCCTTCACTGCACGTTTTGCATTATTCCCAAGGTGCGCCCCGGACTGTCGAGCCGGCCGCCGGACGAGATCCTGGACGAGGTGCGGCGGCTGGCGGACTCGGGGCATCGCGAGATCGTTCTGACGGGGATTCACCTGGGCCATTACGGCGTCGACCTGAACCGCGGGCGAGCCAAGTGTGATTGGATACGCCTCTGGCACCTGCTGGACCGGATTACCAGACTGGAAGGCGAATTCCGGGTCCGGCTTTCGAGCATTGAGGCGACCGAGGTCACTCGCGAGTTGATCCACACGATGGCCGAGCATCCGGGCCGGATCTGCCCGCATCTGCACGTGTCGATGCAAAGCGGATCGGAGGCGGTGCTCCGGCGGATGCGGCGCCGCTGGGGCGCGCGGCGATTCGTCGACCGCTGCCTGCTGGTCCGCCGGGTACTCGACCGGCCGGCCCTGACCACCGATTGTATCGTGGGGTTTCCGGGCGAGACGGAACACGATTTCCGCGAGACGTGCCGCGTGGCGGAGGAAGTAGGGTTTTCGAAGATCCATGTCTTTCCCTTCAGTCCGCGGCGGGGCACGGAAGCGGCCGAAATGAGCGGCCAGGTGCCGCCGGCGGTCAAGGCCGAACGGGCAGGCCGGCTGGGGGAGCTCCAACAGCGGCTGGCCGAGCTGTACTACGCCAGCCTGGTGGGCTGCTCGCTGGAGGTACTGGTGGAGGGAGCCGTCGCGGAGAACATGGGCCAGAATGCCGGTCCAAGGGCAATGCTGGAAGGCACGGCCTGCCGCTACGCACCGGTTCGCTTCCTGCCAGTTTCGCCGGCCGTGCAGTCCAGGTCGGTCGGCAGGCTGGTCGCAGTGACGGCCGTGGGCAGCGGCGGCGGACGGATTCGAGCCGTCATGGCTGAATCTCGAACTCCAGAGCCCGCTCGTCCTGTCTGATCTGCACCAGGTAGTAATCCAAGAGGGCCAGGACCTCAGTGCGGTGAGATTGCCATGGTACGTACAGGCCGCGAAACAGCGGCAACGGGCCGCCCAGCGACAAAAAGACGCCGGCCTGGCCCGGCTGACAGCCATGAATGGCCCTCCAACTGATCCGCTCGCGGCGGCCGAGAAACTCCTGGAAGACTCCTTGCGAGTTGATTTCGAACGTGATGGGAACGAACAGCCGCCAGGCCGCCGCCGAAGTGAGAACCAGGGCCACCAGGGCCCAGGCCGGGTTGCGGGTTGCCAGGCCCACCATGGCCGCCGCGGCGGTGATGGCCACCACGACGAGGGCGTTGGCGGGTCCTGCCTGGACCAAGGGCCAGACGCGCCAGCGAACGGCGGGTGGCGGGCTGCGCACCAGCGCGGCGGCGGGTTGGCTGGCGGTGGTCATCTGGTTTGCCCGGACCGTGTGATGCCCCGGAGCAGCCACATCAGAAAGACAAACACGAAACTGCCGATCAGCAAGGTGGTGATCACGATGAGCGGAAAATGCTCGCGGAGGAGGATCAGGCCCGGGGGCTCGTCCGTCGTGACGGCCCGCCGCTGGACAGGGCCGGCGGCCTCGCTTTGCCGGGCGGTTTCAGCTTGCCATTGCTGCCACTCGAGGCGTGCACGGGGATTGTCCAGCTCGGCCATGGCGCTTCGCCGCAAATGCACCAGCGCCGCCAGCAGGGCCGCGGTGAATACCAGGTAGGCAGCCAGCCAGAGCAGATGGTTCCAGCCGGGCCGGGAGAAGAGCATCCGGTTCACTCCTTGGGAGGCATCATTTCCAGGGCGGCGGAGGCCATGGCGGTTACGCCGGTCACGATTGCCGGCTCGGCATCGGGGTAGAAGACGGGCGAGTGGAGCGACGGAGGCTGGGAGCCGGCCCGGCGATAGCCCTCGAGCCGCTGGGCATCGACCGCTCCCAGCCGGAACATGAAGACGGGCACACCGGCCAGGCCATACTCGCTGAAGTCTTCGCCTCCCATCGACGGGTCGGAGGGAATCACGTGGTCGTCGCCGAGAACGCGGCGAAAGACGGGCACGAGGCGTTCGACGAGTTTTTCGTCGTTCGACAAGGCCGGCGTCCCCTCGACCACGGCGATGATCGGCTGGGGAGCATCGGCGCCGGCGGCGACGGCATTGGCCTTGCGGCGGATCGCTTTGAGCAAGTGCTCTCGGACGTCGGGCGAATAACTGCGAACGGTCAATTGCAAATGGCAGCGGTCGGAAATGACATTGTGCTTGGTGCCCCCGTGGATCGACCCCACCGTGATCACCGCCGGCTCGGTGGGCTTGATCTCGCGGCTGACGATCGACTGCAGCTCGACGATGAGATGGGCGGCCTGGACGATGGGGTCGATCGTGGTGTGCGGGTAGGCGCCGTGTCCGCCCCGCCCCAACACGGTGATATCGAGCGTGTCGACGTTGGCCAGCGAGTAGCCGGCCCGATATCCGATGCTGCCGGCCGCCAGCGCCGAGTCGACGTGGAGTGCCAGGGCATGTCGAGGCCTGGGGAATTTTTCGAAAAGGCCGTCTTTGAGCATTGCCTTGGCGCCGGCCCCGCGCTCCTCGGCCGGCTGGCCGACCAGCAAGGCGGTGCCGCTCCAGCGGTCCTTGTGGGCCGCCAGATAGCCGGCGACGCCGACCAGGCAAGTCATGTGGATGTCGTGGCCGCAGGCATGCATGACGCCGACTTGGGCGCCGCTTTCGTCCTCGACCTTGACCTGGGAAGCAAAGGGCAAGCGAGTCTGTTCGGTGATGGGCAGGGCGTCCAGGTCGGCCCTGATCATCAGGCAGGGTCCGGGTCCGTTTTCGATGACGGCCACCACGCCATGGCCTCCCACGCCGCGGGTGACCGCGGCGCCGATGGCCTCGAGCTCGGCTGCTATCCGCTGGGAGGTCTCGCGCTCCTGGCCGGACAGCTCCGGAGCGGCATGCAACTGCCGGTACAGCCCAATCAGTTCGCCGAGGTGCTCTTTGGCCCATTGATCGGGCTGGGCAGCCAGGAGCGAGGCCGGGCGGGCACTCGCCGCGGCCAGGGCGCAGAGCAGCAGTGCGGGCACGTTGAAGCGTGACATCGGTTTCCCCCGTTTGTCAGCAGGCTGGAAAAGGCCAAACGCCAAGGTACAGCAAACCCTTGGCGGCAATGCCAGTCAAGAGCCGGGGCGCAGTCCATCACTTAGACGCGGGGTGCGGCGATTTGGCGGACTGCCTCGCGAACGAGGCTGGGGCGGCCGGTTGACTCGGGCTCGTCCTACGCCTTTCGCGCGCAGAACCCGTAAAGCGTTGTCACGAACGACAGCTCGGTTTCCTCCGTTGAGGCTGCCTCCCGCCAGACAATCTCGCCAATTGTCCCAGGCGTCTGCATTCGGAAACAGGGGATCGGCGTGCCCAACAATGCCTTCGGCTCGGCGGAACAGCTAAACCCATGGACACCGAAGTTCCGTACGAGCCAGGCATGGCTCTCTGGGAAGTCTTGCGCCAGGGGCACTTCACTCCGAGTGCAGACACCTCGCAACGTAAACAAGCCGGCCTCGGACGCTTTCAAGTGTCGTTGAAAGAATGTTTCGAAATGTGCGCTCGCCACGGTGGCGTTGGACAGGGGAATGAGACGCAGTCCGCAGAATGCGTAAAGCCAGTAGACGGCTTGACGTATGCTCGCGATTGCCGCAAGGCTGCCATCGGCTGGGGATGATTTGCGATATGCATCGAGGATGCGCGGCGGATCTTCAAGATAATCGCTCAGACGATTCATATGCAGGCTAGCATTGTCATCTGGATTTTGCGCAAAATACTCTCGCGCCTTTGCAACGCTACGGTGCAATTGGTCCGCCGGCGCATAAACAAAATCGTGGTCGTTGGTGGCTTGGGCAAACGGACCGGGCAGCAAGACGGCTGAACCTTGCTGAGCGGAAAACCCACTCAATATTCTTGGTATGCTGAAGATTTGGTCGTGAATGTACAGGAAAACACCACCCGGCTTCAGAATCCTGGTGACCTCTGCGGCGACGCGGTCCGCATTGTCGAGAATGTGATCGAGCACGGACAGGGCGAGGACGATGTCCTGCGTCTCGTCGCCGATTTCTGAGGCATCGCGGATGTCGCCCAGGCGGACGTCGGCGACTGGATTTCGCCGTCGTGCTTCGCCGACGAATTCAGGGTTGCTGTCCATCTGCACATAATGGCCGCACCTGGCGTGCAGTTCGTAAAAGAGCCTGGCTGCATAATGTCTTGAGCCACAGCCGAACTCGAGGACGTGGTGCAGTTCGCTGGGCAGATGCCGCGAGAAGTGGTGCAGCAGCACTCGACAATGCTGCTTGAACAGGCTGGCTGGCAGTACCTGAAGCTTCGGGTCAGGGCTATTGCCCCAGGGATCGACCTGCTGCAAATGAACTTCTTGGCGGCTGTCGACCAGCGCGCGGATCGAAGCCGCAACCTGGCTGCCAACCGGGCACCACGCACCGGCTCTGTAGAGGTCTGGCGTCAAGTTCGCAACGAGGTCGGCCTCCAATAGTGCGGGAAAGCCAATTCCCAGGTCGATCCAAGCGCCGAACGGGGCCTTAGCGACTACCACCCCCTCAACAGGCCTGCCGACCTCGTATCGTTCCTTGAGGGACTGCCAATCCTGACGAACCTGGGCCGGCAGGGCGCGTGGGAAGCGTTCACCGAGCGAGTCGAGCCACGTCGGGGCTTCCATCAACCGTCTCCGGGGAAAACCGCCAGACGAGCCAGGATAGTCGACCAGGTTTGGTAATGTCAAAACCTTAAGGCCGGCCAAGCAGCGGCCTTCGTTGGCCGACGCGGACGAGGCTGAAGGTTGTCACGACGTTCAAGCCCGCGATCTGGCCGGACTGGGTTGGCGGACCAAGTCAAGAACGGTGCGAAATGCTTGCATCGCGGGACGCATTTCGGTTAAACTGAGGCCACGCCTGCTAGCAGGTCTAATTTCATACCGAGCAGGTCCGGCGACTCATCGCGCTCGGGCCTGCTCATTTTTTTTGCGCGGTGGCGTCTAAACTGGGCCCCGTGCGCGCCCGTTGCGGGCGGGCAAATGCCAAGAGCACGCCGGCAGCGGGTGACCGCCGGACGTGCTCGCTGGTCGCGTTCTCAGGCTGTTAGGATCGGCCCCGAAAAACAACTTCCGCACATTGCAACTGGGGCACGCTTATCGCTTTGCCCCAGCCACCCAGCTCGCTCGACCCTGTCGAAGTTACTTTTCGGTCATTCCTTAGGCCCTGAGCCGATACTCGCTGCTGGCCAGGATACCGGCGAGGATGGTTTCCTGGGGGAAGCCGCCGCGCATCTGCTGGAGCCAGAAGTTGGCGCCCGCAGTGTCGATTGGCCGGCGGAGGAACGTCGTATAGAAGCCGCGGATCAGGTTCAGGCGGTACTCGTCGCTGGTGACAAAGCCCATCACGACCGCCTCGCGCGTCTGCGGGCTGACCGCCTGCGTGGCCCAGAAGGCGACCTCCTCGGGGCCGGCCGCTCGGCCCAGCAGGTTCTGGTACAAGGCCTGCACCCAGGCCTGCGCCGTGCCGCCGGCGGTGTTGAAGAACTCGTTGGAGGCGATGATGCCGGCCTGGACGCGTTCCGGCCCGCGGTTGGCATTCCAGACGCTCAGCCAGAAACTGAGCCCCGGTCCGTCGACCGGACGTCCCAGGTAGGTCTGGTAGAGCTGGTTGATGACGACCCGGCGGCGTTCGGTGCTGGTGACGAAGAGCTCGGCGATCTGGAGCCGGGTCATGCCGGCGCTCAACCGCCCGACCCAGAAGTTGATTTCCGAGTCGCCGACGGCGGTCGGGCCGAGCCGGCCGAGCACCTCGGTGTACATCCGCTCGACCCAGCGCGAATCGAAGCTGTTCAGCACTACGGTGGCCGCCACGCGGTTGCCGTTGCCGTCGTCGGACTTGTAGACGAAGCTGTCGCGGCCGCGGAAATCGGTGTCGGGCAGGTAGGTGAACGAGCCGTTGGCGTTGAACATCAACTGGCCGTGGCGCGGCACGTCGAACAACACCGCGGTGAGCGGATCGCCGTCGGGGTCGACGTCGTTGGCCAGCACGCCGGGAGCGGCCACCGTCAAGGGGGTGTTGATCTCGTAGACGTAGTTGTCGTTGCCCGTCCTGGGCGGATCCTGCACGGGGCCGACCGTCACCCGGAAGGTGGTGCTGACCGACAGGCCGAAACTGTCGGTGGCGCGGATCGTGATGAAGGCCGTGCCGTTCTGGTCGGGAGCGTAGGTCAGCGTCAAGGTGGTGCCGACCAGGCTGGCGGTGACCAGGCTGGAGTTGGTGTTGGCCTGGACGGTGAGCACGAGCGACGGGTCGGGCGGAACGTCGACGTCGGAAAAGACGTTGGCCAGGTTGAGCACGGTGGGCGGGGAATCCTCGTTGACCGCCACGTTGGGGATCAGGTTGGCGACGATGGGCGGATCGTTGATCGGCAGGACGGTGAGGGCGATGGTGTCGGTATCGGTCAAAGGCCCGCCGATGCCGACGTTGCCCAGGTCGTTGGTCACGATCTGGATGGACGTGTTGCCGCTGAAGTTCGGCGGCGGTACATACAGCAAGCCGTTGAGAGCGGCGTTGATGGCGGCAATGGAACCGCTGAAGGTCATGGTCGCGTCGGCGCTGCCATCACCGGCCGTAAACGCCAACCCGGCGGTGCCATTCAGCGTGAGGGTGCCGTTGGCCGCCGTGAGCGTCACGCGGACCGGCTGGCTGCCCGTAATATCGAGGTCGGCGATCGAGATGGCATTGCCGTTGGCGATCGAGAACGTCAACGAGGTGTCCTCATTGAAAGCTTGCGGCCCGGGAACCGTGTTGACCGGGGCGTCGTTGACCGGCACCACGTTGATTTCGAGCGTGGCCGACCCGGTCATGGCCGGGGGCGGGAAGTGGCCCATGTCGTTGGCGCTGATCTCGATGGTGGCCGGCCCATTGAAGTTCAAGGCCGGGGTGAAAGTCAGTCCGTTCAAGGCGGCATTGATGCCGGCCAGCGGCCCGACCAACGTGATGAAGTTGGAACTATTCCCGGACACGGTCACGCCGGGGGGAATGCTGCCCAGGGCCAGCGTGTGAACCGCCGCGGTGAGCAGCGAGACCTGGATGGGGTTGGCACCGGCATCCACGTCGAAGATGGTGATCAGGTTGCCATTGGCCTGCGAGAACGTGAGCACGGCATCTTCGTTGACGCTCTGCGGACTTTCAACGTGAATCACCGGAGCGTCGTTTCCAACGCTGTCCAAGCGGATCGAGAAGGTCGTGAAACCCGTCGGGCCGTTGGCCCTGAGCAGGTTGCCCGCCAGGTCTCGAACACCGGCCGGCAGCACGGGCGGATTGCCTGGACTCGGAACCAGGCTCGGATCGAGCGGATCGAACTTCAGCCCGTTGGCGACGGCGATGTCGAAGACGTTTCCGTTGAGCCAGACGCCGGCCGCCGCGATGAAGCGTGCCACATTGGTGTTGGCATCGTAGCTGAAATCGTAATCGACGCCGCGCTGGAGAAGGATGCCGTTGCGCCGCAGGGTGAAGCGGTCGGACCGCACGCTCACGTCGTCGATGCCCGAACCAATTGAATCCACGAGCTGCACGGCGAACTGAGTGACTACTTGTCCGACCAGATGCACGGTATTCACCGAGGCGCTCTGATCGAACATGTCGTTGTCGATCGGATCGATCAACACGGCGGACGGCCCGGTGAAGTCGGCCCGCTCCAGCGCGCCGCGGTCCTTGAAGACCGTGCCGCCGATGCCCGGCGGCGGGGCGACCGTCGGGTCGTCGACGCGGAGCTGGCCATTGACGTCGAGCTCCGGTCCAATGATCGGCGAAACCGGAATCCCCAGCGGCGATTGGACCACGGTCAGCGCGGGCCGGTCAGGCAGGTTGTCTACCGAGCTATCGATGGCGCGCGATCCGGCGGCCAGATAGAAGTTGCCGGAATCCGCGTCGCGGAACAGGGCGTCGGTGGCAGCCAGCGAGATGGCGAACGTTTCAGGACCACCTCCGACCTTGTTCTGGGCCGGATCGTTGAGCTGGTACAGCGACCCACCGACCACCGTGCTGCCCGAAGTGGGGTCAATCTCGATGCCTCGTGCCAGGCCGGCAAAGATGTTGTTGAGAATGGTGGGGCTGGAACTCTCCGTGACGCGAATGCCCACGCCGGTATTGCGTTCGGAGCCGAAGATCGTGTTATTGACGATGCGGCCGAAGGGGACGGCGGCCAGCGGCGTTCCGGCCGCGTTGGGATCGCCGCTGAACAGGATGCCGCCCTGGCGGTTTTCGGTAATCAGGTTGTTTTCGACCATGATGCCCGGCACGAGCCGCTGGCTATTGAGGACGCTCAGGTTCCGCGCGCCGCCGGGATGCGGCTGATTGCCGCTGGCGTCGCGGCTGGCGGCGTCGACCCGGATGCCGAACTCCACCGAGCCCGTGATGCGGCTCGATTCGATGATGATCTGTCCCTGGTCACGGTGCAGGTTCTCGTCGCCGAGCAGATCGTACTGCAGGCGAAACGCCGAAAAGACGCCGGTGTCCAGGCTGCCGTTGGTCACGTCGGCCGCATTGGCCAGGTCGATCCGGTTGCTGGTCGGCAGTACGGCCGCCCGGACGTCCAGGACGGCCGGGTTGTTGATGTTGTTGATGGCGGTGCGGATCTTGCCGGCCAGCACGGCCGGTGAATCGGCGGCCGTGAAGCTAATGGCCACGTTGCCCGGGGCCGGGCTCCCGATGGTGCGGAATTCGAAGGTGACGGTCCGCAGGCCGTCGCTGACGCGGAACGTCTGGCCGTTGGCGACCTGGCCGCCCGCCGGGGCGATCAGCTTGAACGACTGGTTCATGCGATCGTTCGTGTCGAAGGCCTGGAACAGGAAGATGTCCGGTGAGACGCCGCTGAAGTTCGCGCCGTACTCGGTGCCGCGGCGGATCTCCAATTGGTAGGAACCGGTCAGGATTTCGACCGGTGCGCCCGGGCTGGGGTTCTGCGGGACGGTGAAGAACGAGGAGTCGGCCGTGGCGCCGGTGACCATCTCGCCGCGTTCGGCAAAACCCACGATGATGTCATCGACGTAAAAGCCCTCGAAGCGGTTGTTCTGGCCCCGCTCGCGGCTGCGGTTGTCGCCGCTGAAGTTGCCGAAGCCATCGCCCGGCATGACAATGCGGTAATCGCCGGGGCTGCTGGGATCGGAGATGTCGGCGGCCGTGCTGAAGTCGAATCGCAGCCGCAGATTGCTCTGACCGGCGAAGTCGCCCAGGTCGACGCGGGCCTGCCGCCAACCGCCGGTGTTGTCGAAGAGCTCCTGGACCCGCTGGCGGGCGTCGCCCGACCCGGTATTCGAGGACGCGCTGATATACTGCGGCAATTCGGCGTCCTGGACGAAGGGGCCGGTGGCCAGCGGGGAGTTGTTCGTGGCCAGCATGCGCCAGGTGACCCCGTCGTTGGAAATAAACACGCGGGCGCTGTCGCGCATCTCGTTGGTGCGGCTGTTGGCGTTCTGAGTGTTGAGGAAATAGTTGAAATAGACCGTGGGCTTGTCGGCCCGGGCGTAGTCGGCCAGGTCGAAGGTATTGGTCGTCAGGCTGCCGTAGGCGCCGCCGGGGAAGTCGTAACTGTTGTAGACGCCTTCATTGCTGAGATAGTTTCTGGCGCCCGGCTGGGTGGTGATCGTCTGGGGGACCCGAGGGTCCTCGAAGCCAAAATAGAAGCTGGTTCCGCCTTGCAGTTGCTGGTCGCTGAAGCGGTTTCGGCTGTTATCGAAGGCCTGGTTGATGCCGTGGCCCGCGTCGAGCTCGCGGCGGTCGGTGACGTGCCACAGGTTGTAGTCCAGCGTCGAAAACTGCAGGCCCACCACGCCCCCCACGCCCAGCGCAATGCTCGACGCGTCGGCAATGCCGTCGGCGTTGGAATCGAAGATCGCCTGGAGCTGGCCGGAAGTATTGAAGGCATACATGCGGCCGTCGGCGGCCGTGGCAAACAGGGTGTTGATAAAGCGGCCGCTTTCCACGTTGCGCGGTCCGGCAGTGAGGCCCGTGAAGGCCACGCCGAAATTCGTGATCTGTGTCAGCCCGGCGCCGACCGGGTTCAAGCCGGTTCGCGGGCCGATGTTGACCTGGAACAGGTCGCCCGTGTTGTTCACGGCAAACAGGGTACCGCCCACACTGGCCAATCCGGTGATGGTCGCCCCAGCCAGATTGACGCCTCGAGGATCGGTGGGAATCTTCTGGGCATTGGGATCAGAATCCGGGAAGGCGACGCCCGTCTCCGGATCCAGTTCGAACAGCACGTTGGTGGCCGGCACGCCGTTGCCGCCGGGGTACCTGCCGATGGCGATAAGCCGCCGGTCGATTTCAATTTCGACGAAGGCGTAAGCCTGCAACTGGATGCCCGCATCCAAAGCCACCACGCCCGGCGGCACCGCGTTATCGAACTGGTTGGTCGCGATGCCGTCGTCGCTGAAGATGGTGACCGAGCCGTCGCCCGTGTTGATTTCGCGGTAGCTGCCCGAATTGGCGTCGTTGTTGCCGACCGTAAAGGTAAA
>JBBDNX010000664.1:0-2247 GCA_040877345.1 Pirellulales bacterium | reverse complement strand
TGTTGCGGTGAAAACCGGTGGCCACGATCTGATCGGTCGAGGCGTTGTCCAGCATGTCGCCGGCGATCTGCTCGATCGTGAACTGGTCGAACGGCAGATCCCCGTTCAGGGCCTCGATCACCCAGTCGCGATACTTCCAGATCGACCGGCCGCCATCGATCGTGTAGCCGTTCGAGTCGGCGTAGCGGGCCTGGTCCAGCCAGTGCCGCCCCCAGCGTTCGCCATAGTGAGGCGAGGCTAGCAGGCGTTCCACCAGCCGCTCGTAGGCGTCGTCCCGCGCATCGGCCAAAAACTCTTCGATTTCCTCGATCGGCGGCGGCAATCCCAGCAGATCCAGCGACACCCGCCGCGCCAGCGTGGCGCGGTCCGCCTCGGGCGATGGCGCCAACCCCTCGGCCTCCAGGCGGGCCAGCACAAAGGCGTCGATCCCGTTGCGGACCCAGGCGGCATTGTTCACCGCGGGAATCGCCGGATGTGCCAACGGCTGGAACGACCAGTGACTACTCCCCCGCCGGTCGCCCGCGCCGTCGGCCTCGTCGTCCGGAGCCGCGGCCCCCTGGTCGATCCAAGCTTTCAGCAACCGGATCTCTTTAGCCGAAAGCGGCTCGCCTTCCGGCGGCATCTTCGAGGCGTCGCCTGTTCCCGTCACGGCCGCAATCAGCAGGCTCTCGCCGCTCTTGCCGGGCACCACCGCCGCGCCGCTATAGCCTCCCTCCAGCACGCCCGAGCGCCGATCGAGCCGCAGCCCCGATTCCTGTTCGTCCGGGCCATGGCAGCGGTAGCAATTCTCGGCCAGAATAGGCTGGATGTCCTGCCGGTAGTCCACGGGCCTGTCCGCCGGCTCGCTCTCGACCGGATCGGCCGCCACCGTCCCCGACAAGCCGAGCAGGCAAACCATTGCGTGCAGCAACCGGCACTTCATCGGCGGTTCTCGGCAGGTTAAAAAGGCGGGCAGGGACCGGGCGGGGCACGGACTCGCTGGACGGCTTCGACCACGCTTGATCTTAAGAAATCGACCACCCAACCGCAACTAAAAAGGCAAAGGAGGAAGGAGGAAGGAAATTTGACCTCTCCCTCCGGACTGAGCTGCAAGTCCGCCGCAGGCGGAACCTCTGACTTCTGGCCTCTGACTTCTGACCTCTTGACCTCTGAATGAACGCCGACCTTGCCTCGTGCCGTGCCCGCCAGCAGCGACTGCTCGCCGAGATGCGGCGGCGCGACATCGATCTGGTCGTCCTCACCCGCACCGAACACGTCCAATGGTTGACTGGCCCCCGCTTTGCCTGGGTATTCGAGCCGGCGGCCGCCCTGTCGGCCGACGGCCACTGCGTGCTCGTCGCTCCCACGCCCGGCCCCGTCGCGGCCGCCGACGTGGTCCTCACTTACCAGGCCAAGTGGCTTTCCACCTTGCGCAACGACCAGCGGCAGGCCAGTTCGATCGAGCTGCTCAAGTACCTGATCGGCCGGCCGAAAACGCGGCGGATCGGCGTCGAGTTCTCCTCCTGCGGCCCACACTTGACGGCCGAGCTCAAGGGGGAGCTCTTCGATATCGAGCCGGAGCTCTACCGCCTCCGCCGCTCGAAGGACCCCGACGAGCTGGCGCTCGTGCGGCGGGCCGTGGCGGCCACCGGCGCGATGTACGAGCGCGCCCGGCGGATCATCGAGCCGGGGATCAATGAACTGGACGTTTTCAACCAATTGCAGGCCGCCGCCGTCGAAGAGCTGGGCGAGATGCTCACCGCCACCGGAAACGACTACGCCTGCGCGGCCCGGGGCGGCCCGCCGCGCGACCGGCGGTGCCAGGCCGGCGAGCTGTACATCCTCGACTTGGGTCCGGCCTACCGCGGCTACTTTGCCGACAACTGCCGCACGCTGGCCGTCGGCGGCCGGCCCACCGAGGCCCAGCAGGCGGCCTGGGAGCAGATCGCCTCGGTTTTCGAGCTGGTCCGCGCGACGGTCAAGCCCGGCCTGAGTTGCCGCGACTTCTACAACCAGGTGAACCAGCAGCTCAACAAGTACATGCCCGGCGGCTTCGACCATCACCTGGGGCATGGCATCGGCTTGTTCCCGCACGAGGCCCCGCACCTGAATCCCAACTGGGACGATACCTTTCAGGAGGGCGAAGTTTTCGCCATCGAGCCGGGCCTCTACGCACCCGAGCTGCGCGTCGGCATCAGGCTGGAGAACGACTACCTCGTCACCTCGGATGGCGTCGAGCTTCTCTCCGACTTCCCCCTGGTGCTGTAG
>JBBDNX010000663.1:0-2252 GCA_040877345.1 Pirellulales bacterium | reverse complement strand
TGGGCCAAAACGGCACACGAACAATGGCACCGTGAATCTTAGTCGCCAAGTCGCCCGAAAGTACCGCGACGCCATACCCGCCACGGGTCCATTGCGTTTTTTCACGGTTCAAGGGCCCGGTTGGTCGCCCGCAAGCCAACCGGGCCCTTGCTTTTTGTACAACGTCCGCCTGCCTCCCCATGGCAGCAGCTCCGACCCAGTTGGGAACGCCGGCGACATGGCCCGCCCGCTTTGGGCAGGCTGTTCCTCTTGAGGGTCGCTTAGTGGGTCCGGTATACTTTTTCTGAAACTGCGCTGTGCGGGATGCCTGCTTGCAGCGCAGGTCCGACTTGGGGGTTCCAGGAGGAAAATAGCGAGCAAGGAGCTGATGCAATGGCAATAGCAAGCGAGAGTTGCGGCATTGAGCAGATTGGAGAGATGGCCGGGGCGATTTGGCGCGTGCTGGCCGAAAAGGGGCCGACGAGCACCGCCAAGCTGGTAAAGGAAGTCGAGGCGCCTCGCGACCTGGTGATGCAGGCCCTCGGGTGGCTGGCGCGCGAGGACAAGATCGTCATCGACAGCGAGTCGCGCAGTCGAACGGTGGCACTGCGGTCGTAGAGCCGTGGAACTGCTAGCGTCGCCCGGCCGCGGGACGATTTGTCGGTGCTTGAGCACCCATCTTGCGGCGATTCTAGAAGCGGTCGACGAGCGCTGCCACGGCGGCGATGACCACCATGGCTGAGGCGATCAGCGTCTTGGCCAGGGTGCCGAGCAGGCGGCCCCAGAAAGCCGCCTGGCCGACTTGCCAGCTCTCCTGGAGTTGGCGCCCCTTCCATGCTTCGCCCAGCATGGCGCCGACCAGGGCTCCCACGCCGGCGAACAGCACCGCCCCCAGCAGTGGGCCGATCAGCGGAACGGGAAGGCCCAGAACCGCTCCCGTGAGCCCGCCGACCATCGAACCCACGATGGCCATCAGGGCGCCCCGCCTGCTGCCGCCGACCCTGGCCGCTCCCACGGCGCCGGCGGCGAATTCGACGATTTCGCCCACGATCGCCAAGCCGAGGATGACGAGCACCGCGGTCCAGGTTATGTCGAATTGTCCGCCGTCAGGGGCGGCGTAGGCGAACAGCGCGGTGGCAGCGACAATCAGCCAGTTTCCCGGCAGGCTGAAGAGGTTCATCAACCAGCCGACGATGAGTGCCAGCAGAAAGACCAGCAGTCCCAGGTAGACCATTGCGAGCTCCGGATGACAGACGGCGGCTTCGAGACCCCGGATTTCCAGCGAGCCAATCCCTTCGTTCGCCCGGTTAGCCGGTTATTCGCGGCCGGCAGCGGATCATTTCCCTGGCAGGCGTGTCATTTTCGCCGGCGCCGGCCCACACTATAATCCCGCACCGGCTGGGGCACGGCGTGGATTTGATGTTTTTTTCAGGGGAGCGGCGTGCCTGGCAGCGGCCAAACGAAGTTGACGACCATCGGCTGGCGCGAGTGGCTGTCGCTGCCGGAGCTGCACATCGACGCCGTCAAGGTGAAAGTGGATTCGGGGGCCCGCTCGTCGGCGCTGCACGCCTTCGACATCGAGCTGTTCCGGCGAGGCGCCAAACCGATGGTGCGATTCAAGGTCCATCCTCTTCAGCGCGATACCCAGCTTACCGTCACCAGCGAGGCCGAGCTGGTCGGCCACCGCCTGGTCCGCAACTCGGGCGGGTACGAAACATTGCGGCCGGTGATCCTGACGGCGGTGGAACTGCTGGGGCAGCGCTGGCCGATCGAGCTGACGCTGACGGGGCGCGATGCGATGGGCTTTCGCATGCTGTTGGGGCGGCAGGCGATCCGGCGGCGTTTCTTGATCGACACCTGCCGTTCGTACCTGGGCGGCAAGCGGGCGGACCAGGCCGCCGGCAGGCGCCGCAACCGACCCAAGAGGAATCGACCGTGAGGATCGACATTCTGTCGCGGAAGCCTTCGCTGTATTCCACGCGGCGCTTGAAGGAAGCGGGAGAGAGCCGCGGGCACGAGGTGCGCGTGATCGACTACCTGCGCTGCTACATGAACATCGCGGCCCACAAGCCCATGGTCATGTACCAGGGCAAGCCGCTGGAGCACTTCCAGGCCGTCATCCCGCGGATCGGGGCTTCGCGCACGTTCTACGGCGCGGCGGTGGTGCGGCAGTTCGAGATGATGGGCGTGTTTCCGGCCAACGAGTCGCAGGCCATCACCCGCTCGCGCGACAAGCTGCGCTGCCTGCAACTGCTGTAGCGGCAGGGCATCGG
>JBBDNX010000662.1:0-2255 GCA_040877345.1 Pirellulales bacterium | reverse complement strand
AGGGGAGCAATCCGCCCCAGCAATACATGATACAGTCCCCGGTAGCTGCCCGCCTGCTCCAGGGCCATCAGGTCCCGCGGCTGTTCCACGACGCACAGCAACGAGCGGTCGCGGCGGGGGTCGAGGCAGATGGCGCACTCGTCGGCTTCCGCCAGGTTGAAGCAGATCCGGCAATAGCGGACATTCTGCTTCACGTCGCGGATGGCGTCGGCCAGCGCCAAGGCCTCGCTCTTGTGGACGCGCAGCACGTGGTACGCCAGCCGCTCGGCCGACTTCTTGCCGATGCCCGGCAGCTTGGCGAACTCATCGACCAGCCTGGTTACCGATTCGGTTAAAAGAGCCACGGTTCGAGCCAGGGGACAGGAGTCAGGGGTCGGAGGTCAGGAGTCAGAGGTCAGGGGTCAGGGGTCAGAAGTCAGAGGTCAGATATCATTCGTCACTGTCGCTGTCGGTGACCTCCGCGCTGTCGCCCGCGCCAGGCGCGACGCCACCGGTGAGCCTGGCCAGGGCTTCCTCCAGCCCGGGCACCTGAAAACCGCCGGCCAGGTTCTTCATGGCTTCGGCGTGCAACTGCTTGGCCTTGGCAATCGCCTCGTTGGCCGCTGCCCGCACCAGGTCCTCGATCAACTCGCGGTCGCCCCCGGCGAACAGCGATTCGTCGATCCGGCAGCGGAGCACCTCTTCCAGGCCGTTCACCTCCACTTCGACCAGGCCGCCCCCCGCCGAGCCCGTCGCCCTGCGGCCGCGCAGCTCGTCGCCGATGCCCTCCAGTCGGCCTCCGATCTGCTGGGCCTGCTTGATCAGCGCGCCAAGGTTTCCTAATCCTCCAAACACGGCAGCACTCCTCTTTCAAAGGAAAAAAACCTGGCGGCGATCCAACTTTGGCGGCCGACTCAGTTTGCGCCGATCAACTCTCGGCTTCTTCCAGCCGGACCGGCCTGGCTTCGAAGAGTTCGATCGCCTGCCGCACCAGGGGGTTGTCCGACTTGTCCCGCAGCAGTTGCGCCGCGGTGGCAAACCGCTTGGGAGCACCAGAACTCCCGCCCACCGCCGGCTCGTCGTCGAGCAGGGCAAACTCGACCCGGACCTCCTGGCCGGTCAAGCTGCGCAAGGCTTCTCGTAGCCTGGCCACTTGTTCCGGCCGTTCGCAGAACGACTTGCAAGAAGTATACTGCTCCGGGAAGCTCACGACTAGCCGGTTTGGCGCGCCGATTGCGATACGGCGGCTGAACGAAACCTGCTCCCGCAGCAGATCGGAAAGCTGCTGGAGCACTTGCTGCCACACCGTAGCCACGGTTTCGGCGTTCAGCACCTGCTGTCCGGCGGCCTGCTCGATCTTCGGTGCGGGCTCGGAGGGTGGCGACGAGGCTGTCTCGCCTGCTGCTAGCGATCGCTCCGCTAGCGGCTCAATTTTTTTTTTGGCCGCCGCCCCGGTGATCTTCTCGCTTGAGGATCCCGTCGCGGCCGTCTTGGAACCCCCCGCACGGGCCGCCGCCGCGGGTGCGGGCGATCTGTCGCGTAACGCGGAAATCGCGTCGGCAAGCTGATCGAGGTTCTCCAGGGCGCAGATCCGCACCACCGCCAGCTCGGCCAGGATGCGGGCGTGGCTCGAATAGCGCAGCCGGGCCAGCGTCTGGTCGAGAATCTGCATGATCGCCAGCACCGTTTCGAGCCCCAGTCCGCGGCCAGCCGCCGTGATCGCTTCTTGCTCGCTGGGGGCGGCGTAGAGCAAGCTGTCCGGGGAGCCTCCCACCGAGGCGACCATCATGTCGCGGAAGTAGCCGAGCAACTGGTCCAGCAGCGGGCCCACGTCCACGCCTTCGGCCAGGGCCTGGTTGAGCTCGTTCAGGGCGGCCGCGGCATCCTTGTCGACAAGCCGAGCGGCCAGTTGGCTCAACCGCCGATCGCCCGCGGTTCCCAGCATGCGGTGCACGTCTTCGACGGTGATTCGCTTCCCGCCGAAGGACAGCAATTGCTCCAGCAGCGACTGGCTGTCGCGCATCGAGCCGGCGGCCCGGCGGGCCAAGCCCGCCAGCGCCTCGGGCTGGGCCTCGATTCCTTCGGCGGCCACGATCTGGGCCAGCCGCTCGGCAATGGCGGCCGTCTGGATGCCGGCGAAATCGAAGCGCTGGCAGCGGGACAGCACGGTGATGGGGATTTTTTCGGGCTCGGTGGTGCAGAAGATGAACTTGACGTGCTCCGGAGGTTCTTCCAGCGTCTTGAGCAAGGCGTTGAAGGCCTCCTTGGTGAGCATG
>JBBDNX010000661.1:0-2257 GCA_040877345.1 Pirellulales bacterium | reverse complement strand
CGCCGCAGTCTGAAGCGCGGCCGGCTGGCGAGCACGTTTTTGTTTGCCGGTCCGGAGGGAGTCGGCAAGCGGGCCTTCGCCTTCAAGTTGGCCCAGACCCTGCTGTGCCAGACGCAGGCGGCCGAGCGGCTGGATCCTTGCGGCCACTGCACGGGCTGTGTGCAGGTTTTGGCGCGGACGCATCCGGACCTGCTGGAAGTGTCCCGCCCGAAGGACCGCAGCATGATTCCCGTCGAGCTGTTGATCGGCAGCGGCGAGCGGCGGATGCACGAGGGGCTGTGTCACGCGATCTCGCTTAAGCCGTTCATGGGTGGGCGGCGGATCGCCGTCATCGACGACGCCGATTACCTGAACGAGGAGGGCGCCAACTGCCTGCTCAAGACGCTGGAGGAGCCGCCTCCTCGCTCGGTGATGATCCTGATCGGCACCAGCGCTGACAAGCAACTGCCGACGATCCGCTCCCGATCGCAACTGATCCGCTTTCGCCCGCTCGACGAGGAGACGTTGGCCGGCCTGGCGGTGGAAGAAGGCCTGGCGGGCGACATCGACGAGGCGCGCCGCCTGGCACGGCATGCCGAGGGGAGCCTGGGCCGGGCCCGCGAGCTGGCCGAGCCGGCCCTGTGGAGTTTTCGGCGGCAGTTGCTGGAACAGTTGTCGGCGCCACCGCTGGACAGCGTGGCACTGGCCCGGTCGATCGCCGCATTCGTGGACGAAGCGGGAAAAGAAGCTCCCGCGCGGCGGGCCCGGGGCCGGCAGTTGGTTCGCTTCGCCCTGGACTACTACCGCGGACTGTGCACGCGGGCCAGCGGCGTCGTCGAAGAATCCGACGCCGAGTTGGACCGCGCCATCGCGTCGGGCGCCCAGCGGAGTTCGCTCGACGGCGAAGCGGCCGCGCAATGTGCCGACCGCTGCCTGGATGCCTTGGACCACATCGACCGCAACGCCAACCAGGCCGCCTGGCTGGAGTGCTGGGTCGACGACCTGGCCCAGTGGAGCCGCTAGGGGCGCGCTTCGCCCTGCAACGTGAGCAGCAGCCGCCGGGGGCCGGCACGGCGGCGATGTTCGCACAGGTAAATGCCTTGCCAGGTGCCCAGGCATAAGCGGCCGTCGCTGACCGGCACGCTGACCGAACTGCCCAACAGCGCGGTCTTGACGTGGGCCGGCATGTCATCCGCTCCCTCCGAAGTGTGGCGGTAGGGAAAGCTCTCGGGCGCCAGCGCATCGAAGCTGCTCGCCAGGTCGCGCGGAACATCGGGATCGGCGTTCTCGTTGATCGACAACGAGGCGGAGGTGTGCTGGATGAACACGTGCAAAAGGCCCGCGCGGATTTGAGCCAGTTCGGGCAGCGCCGCGACGATGCCGTCGGTGATCAGGTGAAAGCCGTAGGAGTGCGGCGGCAGTTGAAGGGGCCGTTGAAGCCAGGTCATACCCATCAACTTTAGCAGATGGGACGATCGGCTGACGAGGGCGCCGGCGAGCCAGGACGCCCCGATGCGAGGCTGCCTTTGCCGGACCGAATCGGACCTGCAAACCCCGCAGCTCGAACCTCGACGGGTTTTTTTCTCTTTTTCCCTGTTTCTTCGTCCCGGCACTTGACTTTGGGACCACAGCCGTAAGAATGACATGCTTTGAGTTACCTGTGCCATCCCGCCTGTTTCGGAGCCTGTTGGCCCCGGCAAGTCGTCCAGCGGCCCGCCAGCCGCATCCGACTTTCGTGCCGCCGGTCGCAATGCCCCGCATCGTTTGACTTCCGGCCCCTGGACCGCTTTCGGGCGGGTCGACGCGTTTTGTTGACCGGGCCGGTATCCCGATGGTGAAGCCGTTGAAAGCGGCCGGTGCTTGGTTGGGGTTGGCGTGATTTTGGAAAGTGGAGTAAGCAAGCAATGCGTAACGTCTTCGAGGCGATTCTTGAATTCGGACACGACGAGGATTTTGCCCCGGTCGAAACCGACGAATTCGCTCCCACCGAGGCTCCCGCCGGCTCGCAGCAGAAGCTGGAAGTCCTGGCCCGCCGCATAGCCGAAGGCCTGCCGCTGTGGCATCCCGAGGACCGTGCCGACTATAGCGGCTTGACCGGCGCCGTCCGCCCCCGCGAGTAGAATCCGGCCTTGGTTCGTAGTGACCCGATTCATCGGGTCCTGATGCGTGGTCTTACGCTCAACCGCCCAGACCGCGCCGGGTGGCTGGGGCAAAGCGTTAGCGTGCCCCAGTGGTTCGTAGTGAGACCGCGTGAACGCCCGTCACGACGTGCTTATGA
>JBBDNX010000660.1:0-12457 GCA_040877345.1 Pirellulales bacterium | reverse complement strand
AGCGTGCCGAAGTGCTTGCGGACCAGCTCGAGCATGCGCTGTTGGTCCTCGGGGTCCGAGAGATCTTCCAGCTCGACCATTTCGCGGTTCACCAGGTTGGGGAAGCGGCCTTGCTCGTCGAGCACGTAGGCAACGCCGCCGCTCATCCCCGCGGCGAAGTTGCGGCCCGTTTTGCCCAGGATAACCGCAATGCCGCCGGTCATGTACTCGCAGCCGTGATCGCCGACGCCCTCCACCACCGCCCTGGCGCCGCTGTTGCGGACGCAGAATCGCTCGCCGGCGATGCCTCGCAGATAGACTTCGCCGCTGGTGGCCCCATACAGGACGACGTTGCCGGCGATCACGTTCTGCTCGGCGACCAGGTCGCCGTCGAGCGGCGGATAAACGATCACCTTGCCTCCAGACAGGCCCTTGGCGCAATAGTCGTTCACGTCGCCCTCGACGCGCACGGTGACGCCTGGCACGCCGAAGGCCATCAGGCTTTGACCGGCCGTGCCGCGGAAATCGAGCTGAATCGTGTCTTCGGGCAAGCCGCGGGGACCGTACTTGCGGGTGATCTCGCTGGAGAGGATGGTGCCCACCGTGCGGTGAACGTTGCGGATCGGCAGGCGGTGGTGCACCGGCGTGCCATGTTCCAATGCCGGCCGGCAGAGATCCAGGAGTTGCGTAACGTCCAGCGACTGCTCGATGCCGTGGTCCTGCGGCTCGGCACAGTAGGTCTTGACGTGCGGCGGCGCTTCCGGCTTGTACAGGATCGCGGAGAAGTCGAGCCCGCGCGCCTTCCAGTGCGAGATGGCTTTGCGGGTGTCGAGCCGATCGACGCGGCCCACCATCTCGTTGATCGTGCGGAAGCCGAGCGAAGCCATGATCTCGCGTAGGCCCTCGGCGATCATGAAGAAGAAGTTGATCACGTACTCGGGCTTGCCGGCGAACTTCTTGCGCAACTCGGCGTCCTGCGTGGCGATTCCCACCGGGCAGGTGTTCAGATGGCACTTGCGCATCATGATGCAGCCCAGCGTCACCAGGGCGGCGCTGGCGATGCCCCACTCCTCGGCGCCCAACAGCGTGGCGATGGCGACGTCGCGCGGGGTGCGCAACTGGCCGTCGGTCTGGACGACGATCCGGCCGCGCAAGTTGTTGCGGACCAGCACCTGGTGCGTCTCGGCCAGCCCCAGCTCCCAGGGGATCCCGGCGTGCTTGATCGACGTGAACGGGCTGGCGCCCGTGCCGCCGTCGTGGCCGCTGATCAAGACGACGTCGCTCTTGCCCTTTGAAACGCCGGCGGCGACCGTCCCCACGCCCACCTCGGCCACCAGCTTGACGCTGATGCGGGCCTCGCGGTTGGAGTTCTTCAGATCGTGGATCAACTGGGCCAGGTCCTCGATGGAATAAATGTCGTGGTGCGGCGGCGGGCTGATCAGGCCGACGCCGGGCGTGCTGTAGCGGATGCTGGCGATCTCCTTATCGACCTTGTGGCCGGGAAGCTGGCCCCCTTCGCCCGGCTTGGCCCCCTGGGCCATCTTGATCTGCAGCTCCTGGGCGCTGACCAGGTACTGGCTGGTGACGCCGAAGCGGCCGCTGGCAACCTGCTTGATCGCGCTGGACCGCAGGTTGCCGTCCGGATCGGGCGTAAAGCGGACCGGGTCCTCGCCCCCCTCGCCCGTGTTGCTCTTGCCGCCGATCCGGTTCATGGCGATGGCCAGCGTCTCGTGCGCTTCTTTCGAGATCGAGCCGTACGACATGGCACCGGTGGCAAAGCGCTTGACGATCGCGGCGGCCGGCTCGACCTCGTCCAGCGGCACCGGCTGGCCGGCGGGCTTGAACTCCAGCAGGCCTCGCAACGTGAGCAGTTGCCGCTGCTGGTCGTCGATCAACCGGCAGTATTTCTTGAAGTCGTCGGGGCTGTTGATCCGGGTAGCGTGCTGCAGCTTGGCGACCACTTCCGGGCTGAACAAATGGGCCTCGCCCTTGCGGCGCCACTGGTACTGGCCGCCCACGTCGAGATCGAGCGTGCGCGGCACGTCGGTGCGGGGATAGGCGTGCTCGTGCCAGCGGATCGACTCCTCGGCGATCGTCTCCAGCCCGACCCCCTCGATGCGGCTGGCCGTCCAGGTGAAATACTCGTCGACGAGCGAGCGGTTCAAGCCGATCGCCTCGAAAATCTGCGCGCCGCGGTAGCTCTGCTGCGTCGAGATGCCCATCTTCGACATCACTTTCAGCAACCCCTTGCCGATCGCCTTGATGTAGTTGCGCTGGAGCTTCTCGATCGCAACGTCGTCGGGAAGGTAGTGCTCGGCCTGCATCTGCCGCAGCGCGGCGAAGGCCAGGTACGGATTGACCGCCCCGGCGCCGTAGCCGGTCAACAGCGCGAAGTGCTGCACCTCGCGGGCGTCGGCCGTCTCGACGATCAGGCCGCAGCGCGTGCGGGTTTCTTCGCGGATCAGGTGGTGGTGTACGCCGCTGGTGGCCAGCAGCGCGGGAATCGGCACCGCCTCGCCGTTCACGCCCCGATCGGAAAGGACCAGCAGGGTCACGCCCTCGGCGATGGCCGCCGAGGCCTCGGACCGCAAGGCTTCCAGCCGCCGGCGCATGCCGTCGGGTCCCTCGGCCCGCGGGAACAGGATCGAAAGCGTGCGGCTTTTCAAGCCGGGCAGCTCCAGCGAGCGCAGGGCGGCCAGTTCCTCATCGGTGAGGATCGGCTGCTCCAGCCGCAACAGCCGGCACTGCTGGGGCGTCTCGTCGAGCAGGTTTCCCTCGGAGCCCAGCGTGGTGATCAACGAGGTGACGATCTCCTCGCGGATGGCGTCCAGCGGCGGGTTGGTCACCTGGGCGAACAGTTGCTTGAAGTAGTTGTACAACAGTTGCGGCCGGTCGGAGAGCACTGCCAGCGGGGTGTCGTTGCCCATCGAGCCCACCGGTTCCTGGCCGTCCACCGCCATCGGCGCCATCAGCAGCCGCAGGTCCTCCAGCGTGTAGCCGAATGCCCGCTCGAGCTTGATCAGCGGCTGCTCGCGCCCCAAAGTAGCAGGCAACCCGGCGGGCCGGGATGTGCCGTCCACAGTAGCAGGCACACTCCGTGTGCCGTCGTCTCCGGCCTGGCCGTTGCACAGGTAGCCGGCGGCCGGCAGGTTGACGCCCGTTACCACGACCGGCGGCGACACCTGCACGTCCGACAACAGGACCTGGTTCTCGTTGAGCCACTGCCGATAAGGATGCCGCGAGGCCAGGCCCCGCTTGATTTCGTCGTCGCCGATGATCCGGCCCTGCGCCGTATCGACCAGGAACATCCGGCCGGGACGCAGCCGGCCCTTCGACTCGATGTTGGCCGGCGGGATATCGAGCACGCCCGCCTCGGAGGCCATGATCACCAGGCCGTCCTTGGTGACCCAGTAGCGGCTGGGCCGCAGACCGTTGCGATCCAGCACGGCGCCGATCATGGTGCCGTCGGTAAAGGCCATCGAGGCCGGGCCGTCCCAAGGCTCCATCAGACAGGCCTGGTACTCGTAATAGGCCTTCTTTTCGTCGGACATGCTCTCATGGCCGGCCCAGGGCTCGGGGATGAGCATCGACATGGCCTGCGGCAGCGAGCGGCCGGTGAGCACCAGCAGCTCCAAGGCGTTGTCGAAAATGGCCGAGTCGCTGGCGCCGGGGGTGCAGATGGGAAAAATCTTCTTCAGATCGGCGGCGAACCGTTCGCTGCACAGCATGCTCTGGCGGGCGTGCATCCAGTTGACGTTGCCCCGCAGCGTGTTGATCTCGCCGTTATGGGCCAGGTAGCGAAACGGCTGGGCCAGGTCCCAAGTGGGAAAGGTGTTGGTGCTGTAGCGCTGGTGCACCAGCGCCAGCGCGGAGATAAAGCTCTCGTCGGCCAGGTCGCCATAGAACCGCTCGACCTGGTCGGCCAGCATCAGGCCTTTGTAAACGATCATCCGCGACGACAAGCTGGGCAGGTAGCAATACTTCTTCTGCGGCAGGTCGCTGGCGGCCACGTCGCTCTCGAGCCGCTTGCGGATCACGTAGAGCTTCCACTCGAGCATTTCGGGCTCGGTCTGCTGGCCGCGGGCGATGAACACCTGGCGGACCAGCGGCTCGACCTCGCGGGCCGTCACGCCGATGTGCTCGTTGTCGATCGGCACGTCGCGCCAGCCCAAGAGCCGCTGCCCTTCGGCGGCAACCAGGTCCGCCAACCGCTCTTGGCACTGTCGGCGCTGCCCCTCGTCGGGGGGCAGAAAGACGACGCCGATCCCGTAATCGCCGGGCTGGGGCAGCTCGAAGCCCAGCTCGCGGCAACGGTCGCGGAAGAAACGATCGGGAATCTGCGTCAGGATGCCGGCGCCGTCACCGGTCAAGGGATCGCAGCCGCAGGCGCCGCGATGCCTCAGGTTGACCAGGATTTCCAACCCCGATCGCACGATGGCATGGCTCTTCTCACCGCGCAGGTTCACCACGAAACCCACGCCGCACGCGTCGTGCTCGTAGGCGGGGTCGTACAGTCCTTCTCGGCCGCCCGCTGGGCGCCCTGGCTGAACCTGCATGGCTTCACCGTCCATTTTGAGTTGCAATCGCCTGACTCACCGCGCAGGCTTGGCCGTTCTGATCGGCGGGCGTGCCGGCGGACGGCTTGCCCGGCAATGCCGGCTCGGCACGCTGACGGATCTTGCGCCCTTCACGCTGCAACAACTCGATAAACCGCTGCGCGGTGCTGGAAAGCTCTTTGCCCCGGCGGTGGATGATGCCCAGCGGGCGGACCAGGTCGTCGCAATCCAAGGGCACGGCCGACAAGCTGCCCGACTGGACTTCGTGAACCACCGTAGGTGCCGGCAGCAGGCCCACGCCGGCATCGATCTCGATGGCCCGCTTGATCGTCTCGATATTGTCGAACTCCATCACCACCTCCACCTCGGCCCCGTGCAGCGACAGCACCCGGTCGATCTCGCGGCGGATGGTCAGCTCGCCGTCGAAGCCCACCACCTTCTGCCCATCCAGCTCGGCCAACGAAATGCTCGAGCGGCCCGCCAGCGCATGCCCCGGCGCGCAGACCAGCACCATCGGCTCTTCACGCCACCGGATCGCTTCCACCGTTCTGGAGCTCTTGGGGTAGCTGACCAGGCCGATGTCGGCCAGGTCGTCCTCGACGCTCTGGTAGACGCGGTTGGGGTGCAAGTACTCCAGCCGCACGTTGGCCTTGGGGTGCTGGCTGAGAAAATCCTGCAGGTGCTGGTTCATGTGGTGCAGCCCCACCGAATAGATCGAGGCCACACGCACCCGGCCGGCCACCTCCTGGTGCAGTGTGCGGACCTGGTCTTCAATGGCAAAGTACCGTTCCACCACCCCCCGGCACCCCTCGTAATACACCTCTCCCTCGGGAGTCAGCACGAAGGGCCGCTTCGACCGGTCGATGAGCTTCACGCCCAGGCCTTCCTCGAGCTGCTGCACCACCTGGCTGGCACCCGACTGCGAGATATCGTTTTCGTCGGCCGCCCGCGAAAAGCTCCGCTGGCGCACGACGTCGCAAAACACTTTGAGACTTTTGAGATGAACGGCCATGGACGAGATTACTGTTTCGAATAAAGCGAAGTGATAGTATTCAGACGAGCCATGATAGGGTATTGCCTGGACCCCGGCCAGTCAAGCACTTTTTTAACTAACCCGAGGGGCCAGCGAAGTCAGCCGCCCCCCCCCGGCCGGTGGGCCTAGGGGGGCCCGGCTACCGGCGGAGGAAGCCTCTCGCTGGCGCGTCGGGTTAGCCGGGGGAGACGGACACTGCTTCTCGGTCCGCCTTTGGCGGAGCACGCCGGCAGCCTCCAAGCAGTGGCACAAGAGGGTGCCACCAGGGACCGGACGGCATACGGGAGTATGCCTGCTACTACGGACCCCATAAATGGGGTCACTACGAACCCCGAGCAGCGCAAAAAAAGCGACCCCGGGGCAAGGGCGCGAGAACTTTCGACCCCGGGGCCGCAAATCAGAGCGTACTATTGGCCTTCAATGCGTGGCTGCTGCTGCATGTCCTGGTTGCTGAAGGTCTGGGCTCCGCAGTCGTCCCTACCGGCCAATCCACAACGAGAAGCCTCGCCGGTGCCCACCGACACCGTAGCTGGGGTAGCTGTAACGGTAGCGCGACGAACCATAGCGCGAGTAACCGTAGCTGGGGGAGCCGTAAGAATAACTGGAATAGCCATACTGCGGCGCGCTGTAATAACGGCCGCGGTGGTAGGACCGGTGGTCCGACTGATCGTGGAATGCGTCGTGGTCCAGGTGGTCGTGCAGCCGTTCGTGCTGGTACCGGCCCATCGGATAGCGATGTGCGTCACGATGCTCCAGTTCGCGATGGAACGCCCGGTGGTCCAGGTCGTCGTGAAAGGCGCCGTGATGCGGATCGTGAAAGCCCCCTCCATGCCGATACTGATAATGCTGTGCCGAGGCCGTTTGGCCAAACCAACCGACCGCCCCCAATCCGATCAGGCTCGCGATCACAAGCTTCATGGCTGGACTCCTTGTAGTTGCGGGGCCGCTGGGCTTGGACCCCACCCGGTCTAAACCGGCAACCACCATGAGCGATTCGCGTGCCGCCAGAGGGGGGCGCGCTGCTCGCAACGAGGAAACGGCCATTTTCCGGCCGAAAACCGCCGGGAAGGGTCGTGATCGCGGAGCAACCTGGCAAGGGCAGGCTCAGCCGGCGTCGTCAAATCGACGGCAGTGGTTGTCGCTTTGACTTCCGCCGGCGGGTGTGTGAATCAGCTTTCGTCAGCGGCGGCAGTGCCCTTCGACGCGGTCCGGGCGCCGTTGCCTGCCTTCGGATCAGGCCCTGCCTTCGAGTCCCCGCTGCCCGGCTTAGGATCCGGATTGCTCAACTTCACCAGCGACTCGGGAATCTCGACCCCGCCGATGTCCTTGAGCACCTGCATCATGGGCGGGAGCGTGCGGGCCATGCCCTGCAGGAAGTTGGCCGTGTTGGTCGTCCCGTTGTGGCCGCCGTTCTCCCAAACCACCACCTTGTCGAACTTGATGTTCGAGATGGCCGCGGCCGAGGCCCTGGTCAGGTCGTCGAGGTGCTCCAACATCAGCAGTTGGAAGGCGTCCTTGGCGCTGCCGCAGGCGGAGATGATCTCCCGCAAGCCTTCCCCCTTCTTGGCCAGGATTTCGTATTGGCCGCGGGCTTCGGCTTCCAGCCGGGCGAAGATGGCCTTGGCATCGCCTTCCGCCTCGATCCTCCGCTTTTCGGCCTCGGCGTCGGCTTGCACCAGCACCCGGGCCCGCTCGGCCTTGGCCGGAGCTTCCAAGGCGGCCCGCTTCTCGGCCTCGATCCGCTCGGCCTCGGCCAGCGCCGCCTTGGCCATCGCCCGGTTCTGGGCTTCGAGCACGGCGGCCTCGGCTTCGCGTTTGCGGGTCTCGCCCAGGGCGTAGGCGTCGGCCTTCTTGACCAGCAGCGTGGCCTGCGAGGCGGCGATTTCGGCTTGCGACTGGTTCTCGCCGGTCACCGCCTTGGCGTTGGCGTCGGCCAGGCGGATGCGCATTTGGCGCTCGGCGTCCTTGACCTGGGCCTCGCGCTCGAAGGCCGCCGTCTGCTCGCCGATGGTCTGCTCCTTCTCCAGCTCGGCCACCCGGACGGCCTGCTCGCGCTGGGCCTGGCGGGTGCCGATCTCGCGGAGCTTGGTGGCCGCGGCCACCTGGATGAACTTGTCGCGTTCGGCCTCGGCCACGCGGGTCTCGCCCATCTTTACGTTCTCGGCCACGTCGCCGCGGGCCTGCTGGATCGCCAACGAGGCGGCTTTCTGGCCGATGGCGTCGATGTAGCCCGACTCGTCGGTGATGTCGGTGATGTTGACGTTGATCAGCACGAGGCCGACCTTCTTCAGCTCCGGCTCGAGCGACTTCTGGATGTGTTCCAGAAAGGTTTCGCGGTCGCGGTTGATGTCCTCGATCCGCATCGAGGCGATCACCTGGCGCAACTGGCCGAAGATGATTTCCTCGGCCTGCTTCTTGATTTCGGTGGTATTCAGTCCCAGCAAGCGGATGGCTGCATTGCCCATCACGTCCGGGTTCGTGCCGATGGCCACGGTAAACACGCTGGGCACGTTGACGCGGATATTCTCCATCGATAGCGCGCCGCGCAGCGGGATTTCGATCTGGATCGGCTCCAGGCTGAGCCAGGCGTAGTCCTGAAACACAGGCCAGACCATCGCGGCGCCACCGTGGATGCACTTGGAGGCGTCGCCGCTGGTGCCTGCCTTGCCGTAGATGACCAGCACCCGGTTGCTGGGGCAGCGCTTATAGCGGGTCAGCAAGGGCAGGAACACGATAAAAAACAAGGCCAGAACGGCCGCGGCGATCCCGCCCAGCAAGACCATCAGTTCGCCGGACATCTCGGCCAGCAGTGCGAAGTTAAGCATGGGAAATCCTTTGGGGCTCGGGTACCAACTCGACTTCGACGGTGCCGGGCCCGAGTACATTGACCACAACGACGCGGGCCCCAACCGGCAGCGGCTCCTGCGACGTCATTGCTTCGTATTCCATCGTGCGGTTCTGCAAGTTCACGTGGACTTTGCCCACTCCGGCTTTCTGGCCGGGGATCCTCAAGTACACCGTGCCGGCCTGGCCCACGGCGCGTTCGATGCGCGCGGTGCCGTCGGCTTTGAGCTTGTGCAGCAACTGCATCATCCAGTGAACCATGTACATGGCGCCCGCGCCGGCGGCCAGCGCGACCACCATCGTCAGTTCGTTGGGCAATTGGGCGGAGTTGCCCGCCAGCCCGGCCAGGCCAAAAAAGGTCACGGCCGCCATCAGCGTCCGGAAAGTGAGCATGCCCACGAACCACGATGAACCATGATGGCCGCCATGTGCGACATCCGCGCCATCGGCCACGTCCGCGCCGTCCCCGGACGCGAGATCGTCGGGCAGGTCAACGTCCGCCAGTCCCAACATGGTCATGAGGAATTGGCAAGCCAGCACGGTGCCGCCAAGCACGGCGCACACGCTATAAACGATGAATGTCATGGCCCATCTGGCTCCGAAAGACCTGTGGCTCCGAAAGACCCTGCCGCTCCGAAAGACCCTGCCGCTCCGAAAGAACGGTGACCTCCGCGAGACCGGAGACGTTGTCCGATTGGATTTCGCCGCCCAAAGGGCAATCTTGCCGAAAACAGCCCTCGGCCGGCGCGGTTCATCATCGGGGAGCCATAAGTCGTTGTCAAATTCCATCCGGCCATTATTGAAGCACCTTCCGGCTCAACTGTAGGTTAAAGTTACGGCCGAAGGTGGACTTTTCGCCACGTGCCCCAACCGAACCACCGCTCCTCGACAATCCGACGGCAATCCCAATGGGTTATCGCACCTTACGACAGTGCATCGACGACCTCGAGGCGGCCGGGCACCTGGTGCGGCTCGATGAACCAATCGACCCCTACCTGGAGGCGGCAGAAATCCAACGCCGGCTGTACCAGGCGGGCGGGCCGGCCGTTTTATATACCCACCCCCACGGGTGCCGGTTTCCGCTGGTCAGCAACCTGTTCGGCTCGATCGAGCGACTGCGATACATGTTCCGCGACTCGCTGGAGCGCGTCGGCCGCCTGGTGGAGCTGAAGATTGATCCCGGTTTGTTCGGCCGCCGCCCCTGGCGCTACGCCGCGGCCGCCCGCGCCGGGTTCGACGCGCTGCCCCGCTCGGTCCGCGGTGGTCCGATCCTGGCGCATGAAGTCGGCATCGCCGACCTGCCGCAGGTCACTTGCTGGCCCAAGGACGGCGGCCCGTTTATCACGCTGCCGCAGGTCTACACCGAGCATCCCGACCGGCCGGGCTGGCAAGCTTCGAACCTGGGTATGTACCGCGTGCAGTTGGGTGGCAATCAGTACCGGCCCAACGAAGAGGTCGGTTTCCATTATCAGATCCATCGCGGCATCGGCGTACACCACGCGGCCGCCATTGCACGCGGCGAGCCCTTGCGCGTCAGCGTCTGGGTCGGCGGCCCGCCCGCCCTGGCCGTGGCCGCCGTGATGCCGCTGCCCGAGGGGCTCTCCGAGCTGGCCTTTGCCGGCGCGCTGGGCGGCCGCCGAACGCCGTTGATCCGCAAGCCTGGCTTGCCTGCCATCCACGCCGAGGCCGACTTCTGCATCACCGGTTCGATCGACGCGCGCCAGTTGCCCGAGGGTCCGTTCGGAGATCACTTGGGCTACTACTCGCTGGTCCACGATTTTCCCGTGCTGCGCGTGGAGCACGTCTATCATCGGCCGGGCGCCATCTGGCCGTTTACGGTGGTCGGGCGGCCGCCGCAGGAGGACACCACTTTCGGCGCGTTCGTTCACGAGCTGACCGGTCCCGTCATACCGACCGTGGTCGCGGGCGTGCGGGCCGTACACGCCGTCGACGCCGCCGGAGTGCATCCCTTGCTGTTGGCGATCGGCAGCGAGCGCTACGTGCCCTATACCGAGCGGCGCCGGCCGGCCGAGCTGCTCACCCAGGCCAACGCCATCCTGGGGCAGGGGCAGATGTCGCTAGCCAAGTACCTGTTGATCGTGGCGCACGAGGACCAGCCGGCCTTGGACATCCACGACATCCCGGCTTTTTTCACTCACCTGCTCGAGCGGGCCGATTGGACTCGCGACCTGCACTTCCAGACCTGCACCACGATCGACACGCTGGACTATTCGGGCAGCGGGTTGAACGAGGGCTCCAAGGTAGTGATCGCCGCCGTGGGTCCAGCGCGCCGAGAGTTGCCCACCGAAGTGCCGGCCGATCTCCACTTGCCGGACGGATTTCGCGACCCGCGGCTGGCATTGCCCGGGGTGCTGCTAGTGGCCGGGCCGCAGAGCACGGCCGCCGGCAGCGATGCGATCGAAAGCTTCGCCGCGGTCATGGAGGGTCATCAGCCGCTGAACCGCTTTCCACTGGTCGTGGTGGTGGACGACTGCGAGTTTGCTGCCCGGACTCTGAACAACTTCCTCTGGGTCACGTTCACGCGGTCCAATCCGGCTGCCGACCTGCACGGCGTCGGCGCATTTGTCGAGCAGAAGCATTGGGGCTGCCGCGGCCCGCTCATCGTCGACGCCCGCATCAAGCCGCACCATGCCCCACCGCTGATCGAGGATCCCGACGTGAGCCGGCGCGTCGATGCGCTGGCCGCGCCTGGCCGGCCCTTGCACGGGATCATTTGAAAACCATGGCGATCGAAGACTATGCCGTCTGGTTGATCGTCTGGCTATTTGCGGTCGGCGCCTGCATCGGCAGTTTCATGAACGTGGTGGTCTACCGGCTGCCGGCCGGGCAGAACCTGCTCTATCCCGGCTCGCGCTGCCCCAGTTGTGCTCAGCCGATCCGCCCGTACCACAACATCCCCATCTTCGGTTGGCTTGCCTTGCGTGGCCGCTGCGCCGATTGCGGTGCCCGCATCTCGCCGCGCTACCCGGCGGTCGAGCTGGCCACGGCCCTGCTATTCGCGCTGCTCGCCTGGGTCGGACCGTTGTCCGGTGGAAAAAACCTGCCCGGCGCCGTTGACGCCGCTCAGGGCCTGTTGTGGGGAATCTACGTCTACGATCTCACGCTCGTCTGCGCGCTCATCTGCGCCGCTTTGATCGACTCCGACGGCCACCCGCTTCCCAAGCGTCTCGTGGCGGCCCTGCTCGTCGCCGGCCTCGCCGCGCCGCTCATCTGGCCCGACTTGAGGCCCATCCACAGCGGGCTGGCTGGTAACGCGGCGTCCGGCACCTGGCCGGCCTGGCTGATCGGCCTGACCGACGGCCTGGCCGGTTTGTCCGCCGCGTTGATTCTGTCCTGCCTCGCGCGGCCGGCCGCCGCCCGCGGCCCCAGCGGTCCATCCGGCCGGATGAACACCGCGGCCGTGTTGACTTGGGTTGGCGTGTACTTAGGGTGGCAGGCTGTCTGTTGGCTGGCCGCTCTTACCGCCGTTCTGTTCCTTGCCGCGTTATTGGCCGGCCGCCATTGGCCCGCCGCACGATCTGTCGGCTGGCCCGGCTGGCTGGCTTTGGCGACTAGTTGCTGGTTGCTGGCTCCTAGTGGTTGCTGGTTGCTGGCTCCTAGTGGTTGCTGGTTCTCGATATTCTTCTTGCAAGGCGATCGGGCGTTCCTCGATAATCAGCGACAGCCACTGGCCTCAAGGACTCATCGGCGGGAATCATGAAGCAAATCCTCATCGCCGTGCTGAATGTCAGTTTGCTCGCGGCGGTTGCCGCGCCGTGCAGCCTGGCCGCTGAGTATGAGTCGTTCCCCCTCATTTCGGGTCAACATGGGGCGGGAAATGTCGCTTTTTCGGAGGATGGCAAATCGGTCGGGGTCTTCCTGTACGAAGAAAAGGAGCTTCGGATCTGGAATGTCGCGACCAGGCAAGAGAGCGCGCGAATTGAGGTTGGGGAGAGAGTACAGTGGTGGGCGTTCTCGCCGGATCGAGAGATCGTGGCGCTGGCCCATCAGGGGGCCGATGCCGTTGGCCTGTGGGATGTTGCCA
>JBBDNX010000659.1:0-2263 GCA_040877345.1 Pirellulales bacterium | reverse complement strand
GCCCGCGAAGCGGGCGGTAGTCAATAGCCGGGCGGCGTAAGCCCCCGGTTTGCGAACCATGCCAATCTTCAGCCCCGAAGCGGGCGACAGTTGCCTTCCGCGGCCGACGACCCCACGGGCGGCACTCAGCGTTTGGACGGCCGGAATTCTGGCGAATTCCGCTACGGACGCCAGCTTTTTTCCGGCGGCCGCCGAGGTGGAATCGGGCGCGAGATTGGCAATCTGTTCCTGGCGGCCACCGCAGGCAACAGCATGGCCAGAGCGAGAATAGCGCCCGCCGCAAGCGGCCAGCGGGCGACTGGCGAAGGACTTGGCGTGTTGCGAATCATTTTTGCCTCGCGACGTTTGTAGTGACCCGATTCATCGGGTCCAAGAGTGCCACCATTCTAACATGTCAGGAGCGAGGCTTACTCTTGCCTCTCACAGGATTAAGACGCTCTGGCCGGTTTTTCAGGCCCCGGTCCAGGGATATGATGACGAACATGTGCGGAATTACAGGGGGAGTCTGGACGGAGGCGGGCGAGCCGCTCGCGCACGAGACGCTGCTCTCGATGACCGAGGTGCTCAGGCACCGCGGACCGGACGACCAAGGGTGCTATACCAGCGAGGTGGCGAGCCACTCGTACCCGGGATCGGTGGCCGGCGTGGCGCTGGGCTTCCGGCGCCTCTCGATTATCGACGTGGCCGGCGGCGCGCAGCCATTATCCAACGAAGACGGCAGTGTTTGGGTGGTCTTCAACGGCGAAATCTACAACTACCGCACGCTCCGCAAACGACTGGAAGGATCGGGACACACGTTCTGCACCGCCAGCGACACGGAGACGCTGGTCCACTTGTACGAGGACGAGGGGGCCGGCTTCGTCCGACACCTGGAGGGCATGTTCGCCCTGGCGATCTGGGATGCCAGGAATCGTCAACTCGTGCTGGCCCGCGACCGGCTGGGCAAGAAGCCGCTGGTCTACCGCTACGAGCCGCGCCGGCTGCTCTTTGCCAGCGAACTGAAGAGCCTGCTCGAAGTGCCCGGCCTGCCGTGCGAAGTCGACCCCAGTGCCCTGGACGAGTACCTGGCCTATCAGTACGTCCCGCACCCCCACACCATCCTGAAGGGCTTCAGGAAACTGCCGCCGGCCCACTACGCCGTCTACCGCGACGGCAGGCTGAGGGTCGAACGCTACTGGCGTCCCGAGCTGGACCGCGAGCGCCCCGCGCCCGCGGAGCAATACGTGGCCGAGCTGCGCGAGGCGCTCAGGGCGGCCGTCGCCAGGCGGCTGGAAAGCGAAGTGCCGCTGGGCGCGTTTCTTTCGGGCGGGGTCGACTCGTCGATTGTGGTCGGCTTGATGACCGAGCTGGCGCGGGAGCCGGTGCGGACTTTTTCCATCGGCTTTTCCGTGCCCGAGTACGACGAGACCAGCTTCGCCCGCCGGGTGGCCCAGCAATTGGGCACCGTCCACCAGGAATTCCGCGTCGAGGCCGACTGCCTCGACGTGCTGCCCAAGCTGATCTGGCATTTCGATGAGCCCTTTGCCGACAGCTCGGCCATTCCCACCTGGTACGTGGCGAAGCTGACCCGGCAACATGTGACCGTGGCCCTGACGGGCGACGGCGGCGATGAGCTGTTTGCCGGATACCCGCGCTACCGGGCGGTGGAGTTGGCGAGCTGGTTCGACCGGCTGCCCGGCCCGCTCAAACACCTGCTGGCCAGCAAGCTCTGGCAGCGGCTGCCCGCCAGCCCGCGGCAAAAATCGCCGCTGCGGCGGTTCAAGCGGCTGGTCGGCGCGCTCGATCAAGCCCCCGCGCGCAGGTATTTCGACTGGGTTTCGATCTTCAACGAAGGCCGACGGGCCGAGCTGTACCACGACGACTTCATTCCCCGCTTGAGCGAGGGCGATCCGTTCGACTTTCTGCAAACCGCCTTTGCCCGCTGCGCGGGACGCGACGCGGTGACTTCGGCCAGCCTGGTCGATTTGCAGACTTACTTGCCTTGCGACATTCTGACCAAGGTCGACACGGCCTCGATGGCGCATGGCCTGGAGTGCCGGGCGCCGTTTTTGGACCGCCACGTGGTCGAGCTGGCCGCCGGCATGCCGCTGGCGCTCAAGTACCGGCGGGGCCGGGGCAAGCGGATCCTGATCGAGGCCTTCGGCGGGATGCTGCCCCGGGTGGTGCGAAGGCGGGCCAAGATGGGGTTTGGGGTGCCCCTGGACCACTGGTTCCGGCACGGGCTGAAAGACTACGTCCGCGAAGTGCTCATGGACTCCCGCAG
>JBBDNX010000658.1:0-12503 GCA_040877345.1 Pirellulales bacterium | reverse complement strand
CCGGCCGGGGTCGCCGCCCGCCTCTGGCATTTGATTGCAGCCGCAGTTCTGGCCGGCGTCCTGGTCTGGGTACTGGTCCAGAAGTTTACGCCGGTCTTCGGTGGAACCACCGCCAGCACCGGCGGCGGGGTCACCATGCTGCCCCCCGCCGAACTGCGCGCCCTGCATCGCGTGATCTATGGCAACACGGCTTTTGTTTACGGCTTGTTTGGCTGCATCACTGCAGCCTTTTTCGCGGTGGCCGAGGGAGCTGCTCGCCGATCGGCCGGGTATGCCGTGGTCGGCGTCCTGATCGGGGCGATCAGCGGAGCGGTCTTCGGTGCCCTGGGTGGCGCCGCCGCGCAGTACATCGAGCCCGCTCAAATCAATGTGGGCCGAATGGTGCGGACCATTTTGATGCATGGTGCCGGCTGGTCGATCACCGGCTTGGGAGTCGGATTGGGCTGCACGCTTCCCTCATGGCGCTGGAAAACCACTGGCCTCGCGGTGCTGGGGGGTATTGTCGGCGGAGCCGTCTCGGCACTGCTGTTTTGCACTCTGGCCGGGCTGCTGTTTTCGGGATCCAACACCGACCTGGCCGTACCGGCCGGATCGGGACCACGCTTGTTCTGGTTTGTACTGACAGCCTCGCTGATGGCGATCGTCGTAGGCGGTCTGCGCGATAGCCGCCCCCGTCGTGCCCGCCAGTCCCCGCCGGTGACCGCCGCCTGAAACGCCCCTTCTGAAGAGCGAAGACGCCATCGCGCTGAACCGACTCAGCGGGGGAGCTGAATCAATGCGGATCGTCCTTTTCGCGTCTGCCATGTGGTTGTGTGTGCCGCCGGCCGCCCGCGCGGACAATTGGTTCCGCGACCAGGTGGCCCCGATTTTCGAGCGGCATTGCCTGGCCTGCCATGGCGCCGACGAACCCAAGGGAGGTCTGTCGCTGGCCGAGGGTCGCGGGGCCCTGGCCGGGGGCGACAGCGGCCAGGTTATTGCGCCGGGCGATCCCGAAGCGAGTCTTCTGGTGGATTACGTCTCCGGCGATCCGCCTCTGATGCCCAAGGAGGGCTCGCCGCTCGACGAACGGCAGGTGGCAGCCATCCGCCAGTGGATTGGCCAGGGAGCGCGCTGGCCGGCCGACCTGAAACTTGTCGACAAGCGTTTCGAGGGGCAAAGCTGGTGGTCGCTCGAGCCGCTGAAGCGTCCCCAGACACCGGCGGTCACAGCCCCGGCTGGCTGGCCGATTCGCACGCCCATTGATGCCTTCGTGCTGGCCGAATTGAACCGCCGGCAGCTGGCTCCTTCGCCCGAGGCGGACCGGCGGACGATCATTCGCCGCCTGACCTATAACCTGCACGGCTTGCCCCCCACTGCGGAGGAAATCGAGGCCTTCGAATCGGACCGTGCCCCGGAGGCCTACGAGCGACTCGTCGATCGGCTGTTGGCTTCGCCCCGTTACGGCGAACGTTGGGCTCGGCATTGGCTGGACCTGGTTCACTTTGGCGAAACGCACGGGTACGACAAGGACAAGACGCGCGAGAACGCCTGGCCCTACCGGGATTACGTGGTGCAGTCGCTCAACGAGGACAAGCCCTACAGCTTGTTTGTTTCGGAGCAATTGGCCGGCGACGTGCTGTACCCGCACGATCCCGCTGCCGTGGCAGCCACGGGCTTGATTGCCGCGGGGCCCTGGGACTTTGTGGGACACGTCGAGCTGCGTGAAGGGACAACCGACAAGGACATCGCCCGTTCGAACGACCGCGACGACATGTTGATGACCACGGCTTCTACTTTTTTGAGCGTGACCGCGCATTGCGCGCGGTGCCACGACCACAAGTTCGATCCGATTCCGCAAGCCGACTACTATCGCTTGCAGGCGGTTTTCGCCGGCGTGGACCGGGCCGATCGGCCATACCACCGCGATCCGGAGCTGCAGCGGCAGCGCGCCACGCTGACCTTGCAGCGGCAACTGCTCGCCGCGCGCCAGCAGGCGCTGGACGAAAAACTGGCGGGGTTCGAGATGGCGCTCTTGGACGATGCCACCCGCAGGGAGCTCGAAGAGGTGTGGCGCGAGACGGCGGAAGTCGAAGACCAACTGGCCTCCTTGCCGCCGGCCGACCTGGTCTACGCCGCCGCCACCGAGTTCGCGCCGCAAGCCAACTTCGCACCTGCGGGCGGCTGCCGTCCGATTTATCTTCTTCACCGTGGCAACGTCGCCAGCCGCGGCGATTTGATGGCGCCCGGCGCCTTGTCGTGCCTGCCCTGGCTGGAACATCATTTTCAATTGGAGCGCCCCGAAGACGAAGGCCGCCGCCGCGCCGCGCTGGCGCGCTGGATCACCGACCCGGCCAACCCGCTGACGCGGCGGTCGATCGTCAACCGGGTCTGGCAGTACCATTTCGGCCGGGGGCTGGTCGATACTCCCAGCGACTTCGGCCGCATGGGGTCGCAACCGACGCACCCGGAGCTGCTCGATTGGCTGGCCACGGAGTTTCTGGCCGGTGGTGAATCGCTCAAGCGGCTGCACCGGCTGATCCTCACCAGTTCCGCGTACCGCCAGTCGTCGGCCGGGCGGGCCGACGGCCAGCGGATCGACGCCGGCAATCGATATCTTTGGCGGATGAACCGGGCGCGGCTCGACGCCGAAAGCGTCCGCGATGCCGCGCTGTTTGTCGCGGGCAAGCTCGACCAGACCATGGGCGGCCCGTCGGCGCGGCAGTTCGTCTTCAAGGACGATCATTCTCCCGTCTATGACTACGAGCGGTTCGACGTCGAGCAACCCGGCAGCTTCCGCCGCGGCGTGTATCGCTTCATCGTCCGCAGCGTCCCCGATCCCTTCATGGACTGCCTCGATTCGGCCGATCCCTCGATCCTGACGCCGCAGCGCAACACCACGCTCACCGCCCTGCAGGCCCTGACCATGCTCAACAATCCGTTCATGCTCTCCCAGTCGCGGCATTTCGCGCGGCGGCTGGAAGGCATATCGGCTGATTCCGTCGAACAGGTCCGGCAGGGGTGGCTGCTGGCCCTGGGGCGGCCTCCACGGAGCGGAGAATCGGAAGCCTTCGTCGCCTATGCGAAGCGGCACGGGCTGGCCAATGCATGCCGTCTGATTCTCAACAGCAACGAGTTTTTGTTCGTCGATTAGTCCGTGATCCAACATTCCCAGGACACTGCCGGCATGCTCTCGACGATCGCCTGGAATCGGCGCGAACTGCTGTTGAACATGGGATGCGGGCTGGGCGGCATTGCCTTGTCTCATCTGCTGGGGCAGGCCGGTCTGCTGGCAGAATCCCCCGATCCGGGCAGGGACCTGGGCGGCGGCCTTCACCACCGGGCAAGGATCCGCCGCGTGGTGCAGTTGTTCATGTCCGGAGCCGCAAGCCAATGCGACCTGTTCGACTATAAGCCGGAGCTGATCAAGCGGCACGGCCAGCCTTTCGATCCGGGCGAGAAGGTGGAATTGTTTCAGAGCTCGCCCGGCGCCTGCATGAAGAGCCCCTGGAACTGGCGGCAGCACGGGCAGTGCGGCAAGTGGATGAGCGACCTGGTGCCCCACCTGGCAAGCTGCGTCGACGACATGGTCTTTATCCACTCGATGGTCTCCAAGTCGAACGTGCACGGGCCGGCCACGTTCATGCAGAACAGCGGCTTCGTTCTGCCGGGGTTCCCCAGCATGGGCGCGTGGATTTCGTACGGCCTGGGGACGCTGAACCAAGATCTGCCCACGTTCGTCGTGCTGCCCGACTCCCGCGGATTTGCGCCCAATGGCCCCGGCAACTGGTCCGCGGGCTTTTTGCCGGCCAGTCACCAGGGGACCTTGATCCGGCCGGCGGCCGACGCGCCGATCCACGACCTGTTTCCACGCGGCGCCGACTTCATTACCTCGCAGAGCGAAACCGAGGGACTCGACCTCGTCGAACGGTTGAACCGCGAGCATCTCGAAGGGCGCGAGGGCGATTCCCGGCTCGAGGCCAGGATCGCCTCCTACGAATTGGCCGCCAGGCTGCAGCTCAGCGCCCCCGAGGCGCTCGACGTGGCCAGCGAGCCCGAGTCCATCCATCGCCTATACGGACTGGACCAGCCGGTTACAGCCGACTTTGGACGCAACTGCCTGATCGCCCGCCGCCTGCTGGAGCGCGGCGTGCGCTTCGTGCAGGTCTACAGCGGGGCCGACAATGGATTCCCCCGCCGCAATTGGGACAGCCACGAAGACATCCAGCGAGACCACGGCGACATGGCCGCCAGCATGGACCGGCCGGCGGCCGCCCTCTTGAAAGACTTGAAAGCCACGGGTCTGCTCGACGACACGCTGGTGATCTGGAGCACGGAATTCGGCCGCATGCCGTGCAGCCAGGGCGCCCTGGGGCGGGATCACAACCCGTTCACGTTTACCACCTGGCTGGCGGGCGGCGGCCTGAAGCCCGGCACCACGTACGGCCAGAGCGATGAGTGGTCGTACAAGGCAGTCGTCAACCCCACGTATTGTTACGACCTCCACGCCACCGTGCTCGACCTGCTGGGGATCGACCACCAGCGGCTGGTCTTCCGCCACAACGGCATCGATCGCCGGCTGACCGACGTGCATGGCCACGTCATCCATGATATCCTGGCTTAGTGCGAACAGCGGATTGACCGAGAAAGACCGCCACCTTGGGTAATGCACGCTCTGCGACGACGTCCCGATGGCAGCTCCTGGTCGGCTCCGGCGCGCTCTTGTGCGCGCTGGCTTCCTGCACGAGGGAAGCAGCCCAGGTGAGTTCAGGCGACAGCCTGAAACAAGCCGATGCCGATGCGAAGCTCGGCCGGCTCCATCAAGCCGAAGCAACCCTGCGCCGCCTGCTTGAGCGCGATCCCATGAACATCGAGCTACACAAGCGCTTGGCCGGCGTGTTGTTTCGGACCTCGCGCCCCCGCGAAGTGGAAAAATTCCTGGAGCAGAGCCTCGAAAAATTCCCCGCTGACGATTGGATCCTGATCATCCTGCTGCGTGCCGAATTCCGCCCGCTGCCCCCACGCGACGCGCTGGTCGACCTGGAGCCGCTCAACAAGCGGCAGCCCGGGCAGGTGGCGGTCGTTCGCGCCCTGGCGTGGTGCTATTGGCAGACCGGTGAGATGGAGCAGGCGCGCAAAACGTTCCTGGAGGCGCTGGAATTGGACCCGGCCAATCCCGAGACCCGGCTGGCCGCGGCATCCTTCCTGTTTGAGCTGGGCGAGCTCGAACGAGCCGACCAATTGCTCATGGCCGATGCCACGGGAAACACGACCGGCGATTGTCCCGCCTTGTTCGACGACGACGACCGTTGGTGGTCGCTGCGCGGAAAACTTGCACAGGCCCGAGCCGATCCCAAAGCGGCGTTGTTTTGCTTCGAGCGGGCCTTACGGAGGCGGCCTCGCGACCGGGAGTATCTCCAATATCAGGCCACTTTGCTCAAAACCGTCGGCCGTCAGCGCGAAGCCGCCCGCGCGTTCAGGGCCGTCAGCCGCATCGAGCGGTGCCGGTGGCAGTTGCTCGAGTTGGTCCTCAACGGCCAAGTCGAGCGGCCCACTCCATCACTCTGTCTGGAGCTGGCCGAACTGTGCGAGATCCGAGGCCGCGGCCGGCAGGCCGAAGGCTGGCGGCTGCTGTATAAGCGATTCGAGGGCGCGGGAGCAGCCGGCCGCGTGGTCGGCGCCGGTCGATGGCGGCATTGGACCACCGGTGTGCGGGGGGCGGAATCTTGAAGCGAAGTGCCTTCCCGCGCCGGCTGGTACCGGTGATTTTGACCTTGGCGGTGCTGACCGGCGGGGTTTATTACTGGCTCGGCTGGCACCGAGCCAAAGAGCGTGGCCATTCCGGCCTCGATATCAAAATGGCCCTCGGTGAATCTCGGCCGCAGGTCGCCAGTTCGTCCCTGCGATTCAACTCGGTCGGCGCCGAATCGGGCGTGAACTTCAGGTATTACGGCAGCCCCACCGCGCGCCACCACATGTTCGAGCAGAACGGCGGCGGCATCGCTCTGATCGACTTCGACGGCGATGACCGGCTGGATCTGTTCTTTTCCAATGGCTCGACCCCGGCCGATCCCGCCGAATCGCGGGGAGCTTCCAGCCGCCTCTTCAGGGCAAGCGGCCCATTGCGGTATGAAGACGTCACCGCGCCGGCGGGGTTGGAGTCGTTCGGCTTCGGCATGGGATGCGCGGTGGGCGACTACGATGGCGACGGCTTTGCCGACTTGTTCCAGGCCGGCTATGGCGGCAACCGCCTCTGGCATAACAACGGCGACGGCACCTTCAGCGACGTTACCGAGGCGGCCGGACTGGCCAGCACGCTGTGGAGCGCCAGTGCGGCCTTCGCCGACCTGGACCGCGACGGCCACCTCGACTTGTATGTAACGACCTACGTCGACTATCCGGTCGACCACCCTCCCTGCTATCTGAAGACTGATCTGGGTATGCTGCAAGGCACGTGCGATCCGTCCGGCCTGCCGGCGCAGCCCGATCTTGTCTATCGCAACCTCGGCAATGGCGGGTTCGAGGATGTCAGCCGCTCATCCGGCATCGCGCTGGCCCCCAGGGGCAAGGGACTGGACGTGGCCATTGCCGACTTCGACGACGATGGCTGGCTCGACGTTTACGTTGCCAACGACACCACCGAGAACTTCCTGTTCCACAACCTGGGGGGCATGCGTTTTGAGGAACTGGGAGTGACGCAGGGAGTGGCGCTAGGCGCCGACGGGCGGCTTCAAGGAAGCATGGGCATCGGCTGCGCGGACTACAACGGCGATGGGAAGCTGGACCTGTGCGTTGCCAATTTCGAAGGCCAAGTCAACGATTTCTACGAGAACCTGGGCAACGCCGGTTTTGTAGCAGTGAACAGCCGGCTGGGGATGGACGCCGTCTCCAGGCCCAAGCTGGCGTTCGGCATGGCCCTGTACGATTTCGACCTCGACCATTACCCGGACTTGTTCGTGGCCAACGGGCACATCTGGGACACCACCTCGTGGGGCCTGGGATACGAATATGAGATGCAGCCCACGCTGATGGCGAACGACCGTGGCCGGCGGTTTGTCGATGTCACCGGGCAGGCTGGCGACTACTTCCAGCAAGGCTGGCTGGGCCGGGCAACCGCGGTGGGCGACCTGGACAACGACGGCGACTACGACCTGGTAGTCGCCCATTTGAAGAAGCCGGCTGCTGTGCTCCGAAACGACAGCTCTCACGCCGGCCAGGCGACGAGGCTGCGGTTGGTGGGGACTCGTTCGTCGCGCGACGCACTGGGAGCCCGCGTCACGTGGACGGTGGGCGGCCGCCGCTGGACCGTGCATGTCCCCTCCGGCGGCGGCTTCCAGGGCAGCAGCGACCAACGCTTGCTGCTGGCCGTCGATCGAGCGACCCAGATCGAAGAACTGCTGGTGCGCTGGCCCAACGGCAGCGAAGAACGCTGGTCCAATCTGCCCGTCGTACCGTCGCTCACGCTCGTGGAGGGAACGGGCACACGGTAAGCGCAGGCTGCATCAGACCTGCTCTTGGACCAGGCTCGCCCCGGCGCTGGCCACGCGCCGTTGCATCCGCCGATAGCGCCCCACGCCCACCACCAGTATCAGCCCAGCCAGCAGAATGGTCAGTACCCCCGCCAGGCGCACCAGGGGCGCATCCCAGAAGTGCAAGGCCGTTACGCCCATAATCACGAGCGCCAAGGCCGTCCGAACGTACGACAGCAGCGTCCTCTCGTTCGCCAGGACCGTGCGGTCGACCGCCAGGCGGTCGCGCAACAGCGTGTCTTGAGCGTAAGACGGGGTTGTGCCTACCATTGCGTCACCTTTCACTTGTACAACGGGCGTGCCGGCATGGCCGGGGGCAGCATCGGCGCCCGGGCGACTTGCCTGCGATTCTTACGCGGCCCTCACACGATCCTAACAATCGAGCGGTACCTTGCCGGTGGGGAAAGCACGTCCCGAGCGCTCAAACTAAGGAATATGGAGGGCCGTATGACCAAGGTCAAGGTGTTGGCAGCCGTACTGGCCGTGACCATTTGCGGCAGTCTGGTGGTGGTCCAGGCGCTTGACACGCAAGCGACGAAGCCTCCCCCCAGCAAAAAAGCATCCGCCGGCAAGGCAAGCGTGGCCGCTCGCGCCTCCGGCACCCAGCGCGGCCCCCAAGTCAAGGTGGACAGCAAGCTGGCCAAGTACGTCCACGCCGACGGCGTGTCGGGCGCGATCAAGAGTGAGGGCTCCGACACCATGAACAAGCTCATGCAGTTCTGGACCGAGAGCTTCCAGCGCTACTATCCCAATGTGCAAGTGGAAGTCCAGGGCAAAGGCTCCGCCACGGCGCCGACGGCCTTGATCGCGGGCACCTCGAACTTTGGCCCCATGAGCCGTGAAATGAAGAGCAAGGAAATCGACGAGTTCGAGGCACGCTTCGGCTACAAGCCGACCGGCCTCAAGACCGGCATCGACATGCTGGCGGTTTACGTGCACAAGGACAATCCCATCAAGGGGCTGACGTTGCCGCAGGTCGACGCCATCTTCTCCAAGAACCGCAAGGGCGGCTACGAAAAAGACATCCGCACCTGGGGCGATTTGGGCCTCAAAGGCCAGTGGGCCAACAAGCCGATCAGCCTCTATGGCCGCAACTCGGCCTCCGGCACGTACGGTTATTTCAAAGAGAACGCCCTGTTCGACGGCGACTTCAAGGACTCCGTCCAGGAGCGTCCCGGCAGCTCGGCGGTAGTGCAGGGCGTGGCCCGGAATAAGTTCGCCATCGGCTATAGCGGCATCGGATACATCACGGCCGACGTCAGGGCCGTGCCTTTGGCCAGGAACGAGGGCGAAGACTTTGTGCCGGCCGAGGCCGACTACGCCTATAGCGGCGAGTATCCGCTCAGCCGCTTCCTGTTCCTCTATGTCAATCATGAGCCCCGCAGCGAACTCGAACCGCTCCGCCGCGAGTTCATCACGTACATCTTCAGCCGCGAAGGCCAAGAGGACGTTGTCAAGGACGGCTACTTGCCGGTGGGCGCCAAGACGGCCTTCGATGCCCTGTCGTCCGTCGGGATCACCGTCGCCCAGTAGGTCTTCATTGCCCGGATGAGCTCGTCGAAGTCATTCACAGGCCGAACGCGACGGCGCCGGACCACGGTGGCGGTGCGCATTGCGGACCGGCTGGCCCAGGGGCTGATCGTTGGCGGGGGGATCGGCACCATCGTGGCGGTTTCGATGGTTTGCATCTTCCTGGCATGGGTGGTGCTGCCGCTGTTCTGGGCGCCGTCGATCGAGCCAGCCGTCGACGTGCCGCCGCCCTGGAGTTCCAGCCCGCCCTGGCACGTCGCCGTCGACGAACATCAGAACTCGGCCTGGGCACTCAAGCGAGATGGGTCGCTCGACGTGGTTCGGCTCGATCCGCCGCACGCGGGCCAGCTTCTCCACGAGCGCAAGCTGTTCGATAACCCTTCGCTGTCTGCCGCCGCCTTCGGGCTCGAAGGGGACGAAGCCGCCTTCGGCTTTGCCGACGGCTCGTTCCTTATGGGCAGCATCCGCATGCGGACCAGCTTCGTCGATCCCAAGCGGCTCGAGGCTCCCTTTCGCGGCATGAAGCCCGGCGAAGTCCGGCTGGTCGAAGGCGACCTGGTCGAGCGGACCAGCCAGGGCCAGTTCCGCCGGCAGTCCCTTCAGATCGAGCTCGGCGAGCCACAACCGACCGGCTCCGCGTTCCCGGTGGCCTCGATCGACTTCTCGATGCGCTCGTCCGGGCCTGTTCTGGCCACGCTCTGCGCCGACGGCAGCGCCAGGTTGCACAGCTTGCGATCTGTGCGGAGCATGGAGACCGGCGAGACGGACTACCGGACACAAACCGCCGAGCTTGCCTACCCGCAACGCAGTGGCCGGGCCAGGCCCACCCGCATCCTGGTTTCGGGCGTCGGCGACAACGTGCTCGTCGCCTGGCGCGACGGCCGCCTGGTCCGCTTCGACGCTCGCAACCCCCGGCAGCCTCGCCTGGCCGAGGACATCGACCTGGTGAGCGAGCAGGACGCCTCGCTCACCGCCCTGGGGTACTTGATCGGCAAGGCCACGCTGGTGGCGGGCGACAGCACGGGCAGGATCCGGGGCTGGTTTCGCGTCAATCGTGCCGAGGCCGGCATGCCCGATGGAAAGACTCTGGTCGCCGCCCATGAATTGCCCGGTCCCGGCAGTGCCGTGCGTTGCCTGGCCCCCTCTGCCCGCAGCCGCATGCTGGCCGCCGGTTACGAGGACGGAAGCGTGCGGTTGTTCTACATGACCACCGAGGAGCTCCTGCTGGAAACCCGCACCGAAGGACCGCCTTCGGTGCTGGCAGTATCTCCCAAGGACGACGGGCTGCTGGCGGTGACGCCAACCCGCCTCACCCGGTGGCGCATCGACGTGCCCCATCCTGAAGCCACGCTGGCCTCACTGTTCACGCCCCTCTGGTACGAAGGAGATAAACGGCCCGCCCACGTCTGGCAGTCGACCGGCGGCAACGACACGTTTGAGCCAAAGCTCGGCCTTTGGCCCCTCGTCTTCGGCACGCTCAAAGCCACGTTCTACTCGTTGCTGCTGGGCGTTCCCTTGGCCCTGCTGGCCGCCATCTACACCAGCGAGTTCCTGCCGCCCAAGGCCCGCTCCAGGATCAAGCCGACCATCGAGTTGATGGCCAGTCTGCCCAGCGTGGTGCTGGGCTTCATCGCGGCCCTGCTGCTGGCCCCGCTGGTCGAAGGCCTGGTTCCTTCCGTACTGACTTCCATTGTCACGGTGGTCTTGGCACTGTTGTCTGGCGGGTATTTATGGCAACTGTTGCCTTCGGCGGGCCGGGTGCAGCTTGCCCCTTGGCGGTTTGTCTTCATGTGTTTGGCGCTGCCGCCGGGGGCGGCCGCCGGTTTCTGGCTGGGCCCGTTGGTCGAGCGGCTGTTGTTTGCCGGCGACATCAAGATCTGGCTTAACGGCGGGGCGGGCCATGCCACCGGCGGCTGGATGCTGCTGCTCTTGCCCCTCTGCGGCGTAGCGACCGCCTGGCTGCTCGCCTCGCGCGTCAATCCGATCCTGCGGCGATTAGGCGCCGACTGGACTGCCTTTCAGGCGGCGGTCTTCGACTTGGTCAAATTCGTGCTGGCCGTGCTGGCCGCGTTGGCCGCGGCCCTGGCGGTTTCCATGGCGCTGTCGGCTGCCGGGTTCGACCCGCGTGGCGACTACCTGGGCAGGTACGAGCCGCTCAATGCGCTAATCGTGGGCTTTGTGATGGGTTTCGCCATCATCCCTATCATCTACACGATAGCGGAGGACGCCCTGTCCACCGTGCCCGAACATCTGCGCTCCGCTTCGCTGGGCGCCGGGGCGACCCAGTGGCAGACCGCCACCCGGATCATTATTCCCACCGCCATGAGCGGCCTGTTTTCGGCGGTCATGATCGGACTGGGCCGGGCCGTTGGAGAAACCATGATTGTGGTCATGGCGGCCGGCAGCACGCCGGTGATGGAATGGAACATCTTCAACGGTTTCCGGACGCTGTCGGCCAACATCGCCACGGAATTGCCCGAGGCCGTTCGCAACAGCACCCATTACCGCACGCTGTTCCTGGCGGCACTCGTGCTGTTTTCTTTGACATTCATCCTGAACACGGTGGCCGAGACGGTGCGGCAACGGTTCCGCAAGCGAGCGTTTCAGCTATGAGCCTTTCCAGCGGCTTGGCACAATCCGCCCCTGATCCTCCGGCGACCCAGCCCGGTCGGCGCGGACGCCGCAAGGGCGCCTCGTTGCTCGCCGCGCACGGCGAACCGATGGTCTGGTTGACCGGCGGCGCATTGGCCATCGCTCTGGCCATGATTGTCGGGCTGCTCTTGATCATCCTGGTCGAAGGGGCGGCCACGTTCTGGCCGGTCGGCGTGGTGCGATTCACGACGCTCGACGGCCAGGTTTACATGGGCGAGGTGGCCCGCGACGAAACGTATCGGCCGGGCGACGAGGTGTTCGACGCGCTGGAAGAGGAATTCAAAGAAAAGGCGACGGCCAGCGTGGCAGCCGAGGGCGGCCGAGCCCATCGGACGCTGGTCCGAACGGGGAACTTCGAACTCAGCAACTCGCATTTCCAATGGATCCAGGGTTTTCTCGTCCGGCAATCCGACCGGCCGCGTTGGGCCGTCGTTGTCGAGCGATTATCCGACGGCCGGTTCTACGGCTTCCCCGATTCTTTCCTGGTCGACGACCAGAGCGTAGCGGATTCGCCCGCCCGCACGTGGGCCATGTTCCAGCGCCATCACGAGGAAGTACGCCGCCGCTGGAAAACCCGGCGAAGCCTGGAAACACACGCCATCGGCCGCATCAACAGCCTGCTGGAAGAGGCCCGCTTGGACGTTCGCCAGGCCGAGCTGCGGCATGGAGCGGATTCAAGCGCGGCCGTCTCCGCCCGTGGCCGGATGGAGGAGGTCCAGGCGCGGGCGGACCAGGATTTTACCAGCATTCGCCGCCGCATCCGCGAGATCAACGACGAGAACAACCGCTACCAGATGGTCCTCTCGACGGCCGACG
>JBBDNX010000657.1:0-2276 GCA_040877345.1 Pirellulales bacterium | reverse complement strand
CGCCGCCGCCCGACCACGGCCAGTTGCCCCGACAGGGACTCGTCGAGCGCCAGCCGGGCCGGCAGGCCGGTGAGCGGGTCGGTGCGGCCCTGTCCGCGGAGGCGGCGCTCGAACTCCAGCATGCGTGCGGCGGCGCGCAACCGCGAGAGGAGCTCGCCGTGAACCGGCGGTTCGCGCAGAAAGTCGTCGGCACCGGCCCGCAGCGCCTCGACCAGATCGTTCGATCCCGCGTCGGCGACCAGCAGGAACACGTAGACGTAATCAGACAGGTTGCGGGACCGCAGCTTGTTCGTGAACTCCAGGCCGCCCATCGGCGCCATGTCCCAACCGGCAATGACAAAATGCGGCGCAACGGAGTCGAGCGCCTGCAAGGCGTGCTCGCCGCATGCCACCTGGGTCACTTCGTAACCGGCCGACTTGAGGAACTTCGACAAGCTCCAGACGGTCGCCGGCTGGTCGTGGACCACCATGATCCTGAATGGGTTGGAACTCATTGTTGGCGCGGGGTTTTGGTGTGGGTGCCGAACGACTACAAAGGCTTGCGGCGGCCGGTGGCGCGGACTTTTCCTGGAGTGACGGTCGTCCAGAATTTGCGGGCGCGGGCCAACCGGCCTGCTCGCAAGCCGCTGCCCTGATTGCACTATAGGTCGCGGATGCGTCTGGCGCAGGGCGCGGCTGGGCGGCTGGGGCCGCCCGCCCACCACCGCCCGCGGGCCGTAAGGCGGTTTTCGTCCTAGAGTTGAAATGATCAACCCTCCTCGCCGGCTCCACGGTTCCCGCCGAGCGGAGACGGGGATTCCTCGATTGGTCGAGTGTCAGACAGGCGTGAGGCAGACATGAACGACATCGAACCGGGCGTGGCCTACCTGGAGCACCACCCCAAAGACGGCGGTCCGGCCAGGCGGACCGCCATCGAGCCACTCCCCTTCCTGATCGGCCGCAGCGAATCGGCCCATCTCAGGATCGACAGCAACCAGGTGTCGCGGGAGCACGCCACCGTGGCACGCTCGCACGGCGAATTGCGCCTCAAGGACTTGGGCAGCACCAACGGCACGTTTGTCAACGGCCAGCGGATCCGCGACGTGCGGCTGGAGCACGGCGATATCGTGCACATCGCCACCGCCGAGTTTACGTATTCGTGCGGGCAGAAGCCGAAGGTCAAGTCGGTCGCCACGCAGCCGGTGGATCCGCGCGAGGCCCGCGCCGCCCAACTCGGCTCGCCGCCGGCCGTCATCCGCGCCGTCCGGCGCTTCCACGAAATGCTGGTGCACCGCTGCGTGCGGATCCTTTTCCAGCCCATCGTCGAGCTGAAGAACGAAGAGGTGATGGGTTATGCGGCCTACGGCGGCGGCGACCATGAGCTGAGCCGCTCGCCCGCCGACCGCTACCTGCTGGCGAGCGAGTCGCGGTTGACCGACCGTCTGAGCCAGGTGTCGCGGCTGGTCGCCGTGGAGCAAGCAGGCCGCCTGCCGGCCGGCAAGCGGATTTTTTTGTCGCTGCACCCTTCGGAGTTCGGCCACGACTCGTTGATCGACAGCCTCTGCGCGCTGGAGTCGGTCGTCACCAGCGAACACATGCTGGTCGTCGACGTGCCCGAGCAGGCGGCCAGCGGCGGGGAGTACATGCGGCGGTTCCGCGAGCAGTTGTCCGGGCGGGGAATCGCCATCGCCTATGCCGGGTTCAGCGCGGGACGCGCCAGGCTGATCGAGCTGGCCGAGGTCCTGCCCGAGTTCATCAAGCTCGACAAGTCGATGATCCGGGGCATTCACCAGGCCAAGACACGCCAAAAACAGGTCCGCGAGGCGATCCTGGCCTGCGAAGACAGCGGCATCCAGGTCGTGGCCGTGGGGGTCGAGTCGGAGGATGAAGCCCGCGAGTGCCGCAACTTGGGCTGCCACTTCGGCCAGGGAGACTGGTTCGCCCATCCCGAACCGCTGACTTCGCTGGCCGACGCGCAGCCGGTGCTCGTACACGCCCATCGATAGGAAGTGCGGCCGTGGTGTTTCAACCTCGTGAAAACGCCGAACCAATTCCCGGATATGTGCTCCAGCAGCGGCTGGGCGCCGGCGGCTACGGCGAGGTCTGGAAAGTGTCGGCCCCCGGCGGCCTGACCAAGGCCATCAAGTTCGTCTACGGCCGCATGGACGACGACCGGGCCTCCCGCGAGCTCAAGGCGCTGGGGCGGATTCGCGAGGTGCGGCACCCGTTTCTTCTGTCGCTGGAGCGGTTCGACGTCATCGAAGGGCAGCTCGTGATCGTCACCGAGCTGGCCGACA
>JBBDNX010000656.1:0-2281 GCA_040877345.1 Pirellulales bacterium | reverse complement strand
GGCCATCGTGCGCGACGTGTTCGTCCATTGGGTCGGCGTCGTGGCGATCCAGGCCGACGATCCCGCCCAAAGGCGACCTGGCGACGTGAAACCGCGCCACGGTGTCTCCCGGGTGATCGGCCAGCCTCAGCAGCGACATGACAAGCTGCACGGCCGGCGAGTCCGTGAGCGGGTTGCCCCCTTCCTCGCTGGCAGGCACGTGCCGCCGAGCCCGCAGCAGGTAGATCAAGTGCGCCACGGCGCTGTTCTTTCGCACCAGCACGCCCACCGACCGCCCCGGGTGCTGGGCCGCCAGCCGGGCCACTTCGTCGGCGGCAAACTCAAACGTTGCACGGCGCTGTTGGTCCGGCTGCCCAACCGGGGCAACCAGCAGCCGCACGTGGCCGCCGAGGCCGGTCTTCGCTGTGCTGTGCGGCTGAAAGCGATCGGACCACAGGGCGGCCACCTCGGGGCAAGCTTCCATCGCAGGGTTCCCGGCCAGGCTGCCGAAGACCGAATTCACCGCGTCGATGACGACCTGGCTCGATCGGAAACTCTGGGTCAGCGAGCGGTGCGTCAACCCGTCGAACTCATCGCAGACCGCGTCAAAAATCTCCGATACGCCGCCCCGCCAGCCGTAGATCGCCTGCTTCACGTCGCCCACGCAAAACAGAGAACGGCCCGACCCTTGGGCCGTCACCAGCTCGGCCAGCGGCCGCAGAACGCTCCACTGCGACAGCGACGTATCCTGGAACTCGTCGAGCAGCAGGTGGGCGGCCTGGGCATCGAGCCGGTACGACACGTCGCCGATCCGCCCGTTCGACAGGCCATCCCGCAAGATGCGGCACACGTCGTCGAACCGCACGGCCCGCTCGCGGAACTTGAGCCGCCGGTAGACCGCGTCGAACTTGTCCAACAGCCGCCAGGTGGCCTGCGTCTGGCCCGCGAGCTGCCCGATCAACACGGCTCGAGCGTGCCCGATCAGGGGTTGGTAAGCCGCCTGCACCGCGGGCTCGATCGGTTTCTTCGAGTACATTCCGCCGTTGTTGAGCATGCCGGCCGCCAGCCCGTTCGACACGAACCCCAACCAATCGTCCCGCCGCGCCTGGGCCAGGTCGCTGGCGTGGGCATCGGCGAAACGCCGGTCGTCGAACGTTCCACCGAAGTCGGCCAGGCACGTTAAGGCATCGCCCAAAGCGTCCTGCCCCAGCCTGGCCGGTTCCGGCAAGGCCTGCCAGGCGGCCGCGTCGGTGTCCTGGTAGAGCAAGTACAGGTCGCGGACCACTTCGGCAATCTGGTCGGTGACCGACCGGGTGATTTCTCCCTTGCTCAACAGCCGCATCAACGTCAAGAGCTCGTCCGCCGAGTCTTCTCGCAGGATCGTCTGGATTGCCTGGATCCGCAGCCGCTCTTCGATGCTCTCGTCGACGACCCGCCATCCGGCCGGCAAGCCAAGCTCCAGGCTGTGGCTGCCGGCCATCTGCATGAACAGGCTGTCCAGCGTTCCGATCCGCAGCCGGTGCAGCCGGTTGACGAGCTGCTTGACCAGTGCCAGGCAGCCGTCGCGATCGGGCGCGCCCGCCACGTGGAGCGCCAGCTCGGTCAACTTGCTATCGTCGAGTGCGGCCTCGGCCAGCCGGAAGAGCACGCGGTCGACGATCTCGCGGGCGGCCTTGCGGGCAAACGTGGCGGCCAGAATCTGGTCGGCTGGCTCGCCGGCGCACACCAGACCGATGAACCGGTTCGAAAGCTGGAACGTCTTGCCGGTCCCCGCCGACGCCCGGATGATCTCGTGAGCGAATAGCCGCGCTGGGGGTACCGCCGTGGCGTGCGTCATGCCGTCTCCTCCTCGTCCTCGGCCGCTGCCATGGCGGCGCTGAACTGGCCGTCGCCGCAGATCGGGGCAAAATCCTCGCAGAATGCCGGCGGCAGCGGCGCCGGAGGCCAGAACCGCCCAGCCCGAACGCCGCGGATCACCTCTTCGGCCGTCCGGTCGGAATCTGCCAGGTCCGCGTCGCTCCACTCAGCCGCGTGCAGCCCGACCCTGCTGACATCCTTGGGCAACACCACGTAGCCCAGCCGGATGGTTCCCGAAACCGACAGCGGCCGGGCCAGGTGCCGGTACAGCGGCAGTTGCAAGTCGATCCACGTGCCGTCCTTCATGCGGTGGACTTCGTTGGGCGTCTTGGCCGCGTCACCGCTCTTGTAGTCGAGGATCTGAAACTCGCCGGTCCGCTCATGCACGTCGATCCGGTCGATGCGGCCGTGCAGATACATGGGCTGCCCGTCGACGATCAACGAC
>JBBDNX010000655.1:0-2284 GCA_040877345.1 Pirellulales bacterium | reverse complement strand
GCACCCAGTTCCTGCCTCCAGCTCTGCCCTTCCAGGAAGGCCAGGGCACACCGGCGCCAGCCTTCCGGATCGCGCTGGCACCAGGACAAAACTTCGCGCCGCCGCGGCTCGTCCAATTCGCCGTCGACCAGCAAGTCGAGCAGACGCTGTTGGTCGAGCGGTTCAGGTTCTGAGATCGTTCGAATAGTGTTCATGCGTCCCGCTCGCCCCGGCGCGAAGCCAGGGTAGTTCAGGTTTCTACTCCGACCACGTTCATCGCCGCCAACGCGCACCGCAGCCGTTTGCGGGCCTTGTACAGGCGGGCTTCGACGGCGCTGTGGCCGATGCCCAGGTGGTCGGCAATCTGGTGATAACTCCAATCCTCGGTGTACTTCAGCAGCAGGATTTCCGCGTCGCGGCGGGCCAACCGCCCCAGGGCCGTGCGGACCAGGGTTCGCCGCTCGTCGGCCAGCAGCCAGTCGAGCGGGTCGTTGGTGCGCGAGTCGGCCTCGCTCGGCCGCACCCGCCTGGCATAACCATCGGTCAGCTTGCGCCACCGGCCTAAACGGCGCCGGTAGAGGAGTGCCTGCGTGACCGCCAGGCGGTATAACCAGGGGGCCACCTTGGCGGGGTCGGCCAGCGGCGAGCGTTGCTCGACGGCAGCCAGCGAAACTTCCTGCATGACCTCGTCGACCGCTTGCGGTTCGCCCAGCCGGGCCAGCACGACCGTGCGCAGCCACCGATCGTGACGGGCCAAGGCCGCCCGCCAGTCGATCGGGGTCCTGCTCGCGGAAGCGGCGGGCTGGGCCTCGCGGATCGATTGCGTCATGACTGAAAGAGTAGTTGCCCCAAGGGACTGAAATCTTGCTCGGCCTTCATTATCAACTTTAGCAAAGGCAGTCGCCGCAGGCACTTGGGATGGCACCTGAAGCAAAGAAGCATTGGCTGCTGAAGAGCGAGCCCACGTCGTTTTCGATCGACGATCTGGCCGCCTCGCCCCAGCAGACCACCTGCTGGAGCGGAGTGCGGAATTACCAGGCCAGGAATTTTATGCGCGACGAGATGCGGGTGGGCGACCGGGTGCTGTTTTACCATTCCAGCGGCAACCCGCCGGCCGTGGCCGGCACGGCGGTAGTGGTGCGCGAGGCCTACCCCGACCCGACCGCCTGGGACCGCTCGGACGACCACTACGATCCCAAGGCCTCGCCCGACAACCCGATCTGGCAGATGGTCGAAATCCGCCTGGAAAAGATCTTCGCCCAGCCGATTCCGCTCGATCGTTTGCGGAAAGTGGCGGCTTTGAAGAACATGGAGCTGTTGCGGCGGGGCTCGCGGCTGTCGGTTCAGCCCGTAAGGAAAAGCGAGTTCGAAGCGGTATTGCAGTTGGCAGGCGATGAGTGAATCCCTCGACTCGCTGGACTGGATCGACGGCGAGCTGGAGTCGCTCGCCTCGCGCGACCTGGCGCGAAAGCTGCGCGTCCGCGGCGGCCCGCAATCGGCACGGATCGACCTGGACGGCCGCGAGCTGATCAGTTTCGCCGCCAACGATTACCTGGGGCTGGCCGGCGACCGGCGGCTGGCCGACGCCGTCACGGCTGCCTTGGAGGGGGGCTGGGGCGCCGGCTCCAGCCCGCTGGTGTCTGGCCGCGGCCGGCTCACCGCCGAGCTGGAGCTGCGGTTGGCCCAGTTCGAAGGCACCGAGGCGGCGCTCGGGTTCTCGTCGGGCTTCGCGGCCAACGCCGGCAGCATCGCCGCCCTGGCGGGGCGGGGCGATGCGGTCTACAGCGACGAGCTGAACCATGCCAGCATCGTCGACGGCTGCCGATTGTCGCGGGCCCAGGTCCACGTTTATCCGCACGCCGACTGCCAGCGGCTGGAAGAGTTGCTCAGCCAGGGGCAAGCCTATCGCCGCCGGCTGATCGTCACCGACAGCCTGTTCAGCATGGACGGCGACCTGGCACCGCTCGCGGACCTGGCCCGGCTGGCCAGGCGATACGGCGCGATGCTGCTGGTGGACGAGGCCCACGCCACGGGCGTCTTTGGGCGGCTGGGGCGGGGCGTGGCCGAGCACTTCGGCGTTGAACACGACGTGGCCGTGCGGGTGGGCACCCTCAGCAAGGCGCTGGGAGGCATCGGAGGCTTTGTCTGTGGAAGCCGCCGCTTGATCGAATGGTTGGTGAACCGTGCTCGGCCTTATGTCTTTTCGACGGCGCCGCCCGATGCGGCCGCCGCCGCCGCGATGGCGGCCCTGGAGGTCGTGCGAAACGAGCCGCAGCGGCGCTTGGCGCTGTTGGACCAGGCGGCG
>JBBDNX010000654.1:0-2284 GCA_040877345.1 Pirellulales bacterium | reverse complement strand
GCCAACGTCCGCTGCTGGGCAAGTGTCTTGCGCTGGATTACCCCGTTCGCGTAGACGTCGCCCCCCTTGATCTCGATGAACTCGCCGGGCAGGCCGACCACGCGCTTGACGCAGACCGTCGTTGGGTCGTGCGGGCAGCGAAAGGCCGTCACCTCCCAGCGCCGCGGCCCCCGTAACGCATAGGCCGCCTTATGCACCAGCACCCGGTCGCCGCTGGTGGGCGCGGCTGCGTCGAGTTGGTCTCCGGCCTGGCCGCAGTTGGGACAAATGGCCCTCTTGGCGGCCATTGCTGGTGGATCGCTTCCACAGACGAAGGGGTATCGGCAATCGCTGCAGGTTACCGCGTGATGCGGTCCAACCAGCGACTGGGCCATCGAGCCGCTGTTGACCAGGAACCATTCGACGTGCCAGTTGACCAGGAGCAGCAAGGCGATCAGCGAGGCGACAACCGTTTCGACGGCGCGGCGCAGCGACCAACGGTTTGTCAGGTGACCGGGCATAATCATCGAGCGCAAGACGTGCCATGGTGGGGCCCGCGGGCCGATACCCCAATGGTATCCCGATCGTGCCACTGCTTGAAGGCCGCGCTGCGGTCCATCATTTGTCATTTGTCATTTGTCATTTGTGTGGCACGGGAGAGCGCACGCGGGTTAGTGACCTCGTGGGAGCACTGCTTCTTCCGCCTGCGGCGGACCAAAGAGCGGCCTCCAAGCAGAGGCACAGGAAAGCCGCGGTTAGCGGGTGCGGGCCCGTTCCAGGATGGCGGCTCGCCGGTTGTGGCGAAGCACCTTGTGGGCGGGCTGGAGAGTCAAACCGCGATCGAAGACTGCCACGGCCGCTTCGAACCGGGATTCGGCCAGCAAGTGGAGTCCGCGGTGATTGACGGCGGCAGCCTCGGCTTCGGACACTTCGGCGCGGCCGGGGTAGCGGCGCCTGGCGTCGGCCAACAGGTCGAGCGCTTCGTCGAGCTGCCCGCGATCGGCCAGGTGCAGGCTCCAGCCGCGGTAAATGTCCCATCGGGTGGCGTCCAGATGCTCGTTCGCCGGCAGGTCTTGTTCGGCCTGCCCGGCGATGGCCAGTGCTTGCCGATAGTGGTTTTGATCGACCAGCCGCTCGATCCACCGCTGGTACACGGCCACCTGATTGACGCGGAACGGGCGGTGTTCGGGAGCGAACCCGCGGCACTGCCGCAGCAGATCCACGGCCCGCTGGAACTCGGCCCGGTCGGCCAGATCGAGGGCCCAGTTGTTTAAGGCCGCCAGCAGATTGCCGAAGATGGTGCGGCTGTCGGGGTCCAACCGCCAGGCTTTGGCGTTGGCGGCCACGGCCTCCTCGAAGCGTCTTTCTTCCAGGAAGTCGACCCCGCGGTTGTAATAGATCAGCGCGACCAGGGCCGGCCTGGAAAGTTCACGGTCAGCGACATACTCGGCCGGCGGCGGGCCGAACCGCGCGGACCGGCCGTCGATCGGGCCGTTCAAGTGGGCGGTGGCGCGCGAGAGGATCTCCCGCCGAGCCTGGGGGTCGTCGACAATTTCGAACCAGCGCGAGCAGGTGGTCTCGACGTCGAGCCGCTCGTCGGCCAGTTCGAGGACGCTGTAGGCGTGTCCCGGCTTTTCCACGGCCAGCGCGGTGAGGCCGACTCCTTCGGCCAGGCAGTTGAACAAGACAGCCGAGCTGACACAGTTGTACCGGCCCGTGTCGAGGGTCTCGGCGGGATCGGTGCATTCGACCTGGTAGTCGCCGTAACAGATGCGGCGGTGGAGCAACTCGAAAACGGCCTGAGCCCGGTCGCGGGGTTCCTGCCCTGCGGCGCCCGTCTGGCGGAGGCGATCGATCGATTGCTCGACGCGGGTCCGATAGGCCTCGATCCTGTCTGAATCGCTGGTGCCCCCGGCGACCAGCGCGGCGGTAAACAGCCAATGGCGATCGACGTCGCCGGCAGCGGCCGACTCGAACAACTCGCCTTCGAGCGGGCCCAACTCGAACTCGGCGCCCGCCAAACGGATCGGGGGGGGCGAGGCGGCGGAACCGTCGCCGCGAGCGGCAAAAACAGCCTCGGGACCCTGCGCGAACAGGACCGTAACTGCAAGCAGCAGTTGCCAAGCGCGTCGGTGCATCTCGATGGATGGTGCCGGTTCGTGACACGGTTACCGTGCAGCCGGCCCCCATGACCGGCACGCGCAACAAATATAGGATGCAAAAAAGTGGCGGCGGCGCCAAGGGGGGGGAGGGGAAGGCAGAAGGCAGAAGGAGGAAGGCAGAAGGAGGAAGGAGGAGTCCGGGA
>JBBDNX010000653.1:0-12626 GCA_040877345.1 Pirellulales bacterium | reverse complement strand
CTTCAATCACCAGGCCGGCAACCAGTGTGCCGGCAATCTCGGCGGCCAGCGAGTAATCGATCATGCCCGCGACGCGGGTCAGCGTGCCGACCAAGTCGACGTCCAAATCGCCCAGCTCAAAACTGTCGGCCGTGGCATCCACGGAAAAGTCGCCGGTGGGGTGGATCGCTCCTGCCAGCAGCAGCTTGACACCAAACGCCTCGGCTCGGGCGTCCAGCTCCAGACCGTCGACCTTGGTGAGCGTGACCAGCGACGGCTGCCCCGGAGAAAGCTCTTCAATCACCAGCCCGGCCACCAGTGTGCCGGCAATTTCGGCCGCCAGCGAGTAATCGATCACGCCCGCTACGCGGGTCAGCGTGCCAACCAGATCGACGTCCAAGTCGCCCAGCTCGAAGCTGTCGGCCGTGGCAGCCACGGAAAAGTCGCCCGTAGGATGGATATCGCCGGCCAGCAGCAGCTTCACCCCAAACGCCTCGGCCCGGGCGTCCAGCACGAGGCCGCCGGCGCTTGTGAGGTGAACGTGCGACGGCTCACCAGGCGAGAGTTCTTCGATAACGAGGCCCGCAATCAATTCACCCGCCAGATCGGCGGTGAGAGCAAAATCAATCTCGCCGGCGGTGCGGCTGATGTTGCCGGAAAGCTGGACCGTGACGGAACCCAAGTCAAACGGCGCGACATCGGCGGCCAGAGCAAAATCGCCGTTCGATTGAACTATGCCTCCAAAATCGATGACCACTCCATGGGCGAGCACGTGCCCGGCCACGTCGGTCAGCTCGAAGTCGCTCTGGGCACTGAAAGACAGCAGGGCCGAGTCGATGGTGGCTTGAAAACCGCCGACCTGCGGCAGCTCGAAATTGCTGAACGCCGCGGCCCCTGACTGCACGCTGTCCGCATCGAGCACGATCGGCTCGGATAACGAGGCGCTGGCATTCGGGCCGAAGACGGCCAAATCGAGCTGGACCGTGCCCGATTCGATAGTGGCCAGGCTGCCATCGTAAGTGCCGCTGACGTTGCTGACGGCCACCTGGCCGCTAAAGAACGTGGCGTTTCCAAGCGAGAAATCAGTCCGATTGAGCTGCGCGCCGGCGTTGTCCAATGCCCACTGGAAATCGCCTTGAACTTGGACATCGAACTGGGTCAGTGCACCCTCGACATCCAGCGCTGCCGTCCCCAGCAAATCGAGCGGCAGGCCGTCGATACCCGCTGACAGCTCGGCGGGCGTCACCTTCCCGTCGGCGTCAGCGTCGGCCTCGGAAAACGAAACCGCGGAGATAAAGTCCAACGCGCCTTGGGCGGCCACGTTGAGCTGGGGAATATCCGCGGCAAGATTGCCGGCCACGTCGACGCCGAGTGTCACGTTGGTTTCAGGCCCGAAATAAGCGCCGCTGGACGTGGCTCCAACGGTCAAGTCGAGCGCCAAAGCGGCGTCGCCATTCAGTGCGCCGCTGATGGCCCCCGCCGGGATGGAGCTGATGCCCAGGTCTTGGGCGATCTCCAAGCCGCTGGGGTCCAACAAGTTATTGAATTGATAGGGCTTGCTGACCGTGATCAGGTTGGTGCCGTCACCGGCAGTCACCGTCGCCAGCTCTTCGTCCGAGATAATGAACGAAACCGTAAAGCCATGGCTTTCCAGCTCCTGCTTGACCTCGGCCGTGCTCAGTCCGCCGCAAGCGAGCGTGGGAAAATCGACCGAAGCCAATGTCGACACCAGGTCCACCGCCGTGTTCCAGTCGCCGTCCGAAATCAGCGGCAGGCCGTTGGCAAGGGGGCTGTTCGGACTGGCATTGGGATCAACCAACCCCGCCAGCGTGTCGCTGTGCGTTTCGAACTCAGTGAACGCCTCCTGCAATGTCTCGCAAATGTAGACGGTATCGAGTGCCAGGAGCCAGCGCGGCTCGAGCCACTCGCCGCGCAGACGCCCAAAAGAGCGGTTGCCGGTGCAAGGCACTGGTCCGCGCGGCCGTTGAGTTCTGGTCCTCGAGCGCTTGGTACGCGCCATGGTAGTTTACTCCCGCCTTGGGATGTTGTGCCGGTTTGTCGAGTCAGTCGGAAACAGGAAGATCGCGCCCACCGTCGAGCTCTTGCGTGGATGTACCCTCGGGCAATTCGGGCTCGGACGCAGGGCCGGAAAGGATCAACTCTTCGGCCTCGGCGCGGAAGCGCGCCAGTTCCAGGTTGTCAGGGTTGTTGGCCGCGATCCACTCAATGCCGCGCCGCAGCCAGTCGCGGGCCGCATCGATTTCGCCCAACTGGGCGTGGGCCATGGCACCGACCAGCGCGGTAAGTCCTTCGCCGGCGGGACTCAACTCGGTGGACCGCCCGGCCGAACGGATCGCGGCGGCATAATCGCCGTGGCGATACTGGGCCACGGCGAGCGTGCTCCAGTAGAGGGCCTGGCCGGGATTGGCACCGATAGCCGCTTCCGCCAGCCGGATGGCCTCCGCGGGTTGACGGCGCTGGGCGGCGGGACAGGTCGCCAGCAGCCACGCCAGCTCGTTTTGCAAGTCTGGATCAGCCGAGAACTCGAGCAGCGCTTCGCGGCAGATGGTTTCGGCGCGGGCGAAATGGACCTCGGCTTCGACGGTCCGCCCCTGTCGATAAAGAAGACCACCGAGCGCGCCGATCGCCAGCCCCAGGTTATGGCGGGGTCGGTACGGTCCGGAAAGCTGATCGCAGAGAAACTGCCAGCCGGCTATCGACTGGCCGTAGGCTTCTTCCGCTTCGCGGGGCCGATCGGCCGCCTCCAGCAGGTCAGCCAGACTGAACCAGTTCAATGCCAGTTCTTCCCGGTTGTAGCGCCAAGTCGGCCGCAGCTCGACTGTCCGCCGGCGGATGTCAATAGCGCGCTTCAACGCCGCCTCCGCCTCATCTCGCCGGCCCTGCTTCCGCAGCGCCAAGCCCAGGTGCCCGTAGCTGCGGGCGGCTTCGTGGGAAAGCGACTCTGTTTGCCCGACCGGAAGGCTGTCGACATCGAGCAAGACAGCGGCCTGGCGGTGCGCCTGTTCGGCTTCGGCCGTCCTGGCTGATTGCCGCAACAGGAGCCCCAGCGAATTCAACGTGCGCGCCGACTCCAGATGCCTCTGCCCGGGCGGGCCATCCATGGAAAAGAGCTTTCTCTGCAAGGCCAGCGCCCGGCGAAACTCCAATTCCGCTTCGCTCAGCCGGCCCGACTGCCAGAGCAAGTACCCCCACTCATGGTGCGTGGCGGCGTGCCGGATCGCGCTTTGGGCGTTTGCAGGCTGCTTGGCTGCCAGGTGCTCGCGCAACTGGATCGCCAGTCGGGATGCCCGTTCGGCCTCCGTCTGCCGCCCTCCCTTGCGAATCAACAGGCGGGCCAATTCGAGGTTCGCATCGGCCAGCGTGCCGCGGAATCTGCTTTCGTCGGGAAACTCCTCGGCCAGTTTCGAGGCCAGCGCGATCGACTCCCGGAAAGCATGCTCGGCCTGTTCGGGCTGATTGAGCAACGCATAGATTAGGCCGACCCGCCACTGGCTCATAGCCATTTCATAGCGAACCGCTGGGCTTTCCCCATTCTGTTCGAGAAGCTCCTGGCATAGCTTGAGCGCGTCTTCGAGCAGCTCGCGCCGCAACGGCTCGAGGTCCGGAACGCCGGCCAACCGTTCCTCGGAGACACGGGTGAGTAAGCGGTCTACCGTATCCATGGCCTTTTCAAGATTGGCCTCGGCCCGCCGGCGTTCGGCCTCGGCCGCCTCGAACCCGGCCTTGGCCCTAGCGAGCGCCTGCTGGGTGCGGGTTTGCTCTCTTGAGATCAGCCGATTGCTGATTGCCAGCGCCGCCACGGCCAAAATGAGCAGAGTCGCTGCCGAGACGGCGGCCGAAACCACCAGCGGTGTGTGCCGGCGGCCCCATTTGCGGGCCCGCTGCACCAGCGTGGGCCGGCGGGCGTGAATCGGTCGATCATCGAGGAACCGCCCGAGGTCGTCGGCCAGCTCGCCCGCGCTTGCATAGCGGTCTTCGGGCGCCTTGGCCATCGCCTTCGAGACGATTGTGTCCAACTCAAGAGGGACCGCCGGGTTCAACCGCCGCGGCGGCTTGGGCTCGTCCTGGGCAATCTGCCGCAGCAGCTCCGAGCGGTCGCGTCCCTGGTAGGCCGGCTGCAGAGTCAACAGCTCGTAGAGTGTCACTCCCAGCGAATAAACATCGGTGCGATGATCGACCAGGATCCGCCTGCCCAAAGCCTGCTCCGGGCTCATGTACCGCAACGTGCCGAGCAAGTCGCCCGTCATGGTCAACGTCGCATCGGCCGGAACAAGGGCCAGGCCAAAGTCGGTCACCCAGGCCTTGCCCCGCCCATCGAGCAGCAAGTTCGATGGTTTGATGTCCCGATGCACCACGCCCTGCAAGTGTGCGTACTCCAGCGCTTGGGCCACCTGGATGCCCAGGCCGGCCATCGTGCGGAAAAAGCCCGGCCCGTCATGGCACGAAAGCGTCGAGCCGGTCGCCGCCGCTGCCAACGTTTCGTCGACAGGTCCAGTGCACGGTTCGCTGCCCGGCAATCGGCTCGGCGATGGGACCGCTTCCGACTCATCGGCAACCCCGTCAACTGACGAGACTGACTCCCGTAGCCCGGCGATCACCTGCGCCAGCGTTCGCCCCTCGATGAGCTGCATCGCATAGAAATGCACGCCCCGCTCGCAGCCGACATAGAACACGGGAACGATGTTGCCATGGTGCAGTTGCGCGGCCGCCTGCGCCTCGTGCTTGAACCGTTCCAGTTGCCTGGCGTCCAAGGCACCGGCGAAGGGGAGCACCTTGACGGCCACCCGGCGTCCCAACGAGAGCTGCTCGGCCTCGTACACGATGCCCATCCCGCCCCGGCCGATTTCCCGCACAATGCGAAAATCGCCCAGGGCCATGGCCGCCTGGATCCGCTCGGTCGAGCCGGCATTCCAGGCCTCTGGGGCCGATCGGGCCTGGCCGGCACCGCTCAACTGGGGGGCCGCGGCGTGCACGAACTCCAGTCCGGCCACGCACTCGTCCAGCAGATCGGCAATGGTTGGATCGCGCGCCAAAAACTCGGCGCGGTCGGGCTTGTGGCCCGCTTCCAGCAGCAAGCGGTATTGCTCCAAGGCCCGCGTCAGCCGCGAATCCAGGCCGGCGTCGTCGGCAAGCGGGTCGGGACCGCTCGGCAGTGATGCTTCGCCCTGGGAGATGGAACCGCCATCCGGCCGGCCGGACGCATCAGGGCCATCTGTCCCGCCGTCCATCAGGAATCTCCCAGCGAGCGCCGCAGCCGGGCCAGGGCCCGCGCCCAGATGTTCTTCACGCTGTCCACCGTACGACCCATGCGGCTGGCCACTTCGGGAAAGCTCAGACCTTCCAAGTGCGAGAGAATGATCACTTCGCGGTACGCCTCCGGCAGTTCCTTGAGCGCATCGGCCAGCCGCACCGCCTGCTCCCGCCGGGCGGCCTGCTGGCTGGGCGAGCTCTGGTTGGCCACCAGCCCCCGATCCATAGCTTGCGAAGATTGGTCCAGCTCAGCGGCCAATTCCTGCTCCAGCCGCACGTCGCGGCTCTGCGTGCCGCAATAGCGGCGGACCAGGTTGGCCAGTTTGGCGGCCAGGATTTGCCGCAGCCAGCTCACCAATTCACTTTCGCTTCCGCCCCGGAACTGTCCGAAATGACGGTGCGCTTCCAGGAACGTCTCCTGCACCAGGTCCGCCTCGTCCACCTTCCCCTGCAGGCGCCGGCCGATCTGCAGCCGGACCAGCAGGCCCAAATAGTTGCGATACAGCTCCATGAGCTGCCCTAGCGCGTCGTCCGAGCCGGCCCGAGCCAGCTTTAAAAGCTGCTCCGGGTCCACCTGGGCGGCGGCACACATGGCCTTCCCTTTCTGATTAGTCACGAAAAGTGGGCGAATCGCGCCGCAAAAAAAACCACGGATTCCGTGGTCTGGCCTGCATGCGGCCCATCCAGCGTAACTGGCGGCGCAGCCGGTTGGTAGGCTCGGTAGGCTCGTAGTGACCGCATTCATGCGGTCGAAGAGCGATTCCAGCAGCCGGACCCGATGAATCGGGTCACTACCAACGGCCACCCGGTCGACTACGATGGCCGCTAGAGGGGGGTGGCGGGCTCGTTCAGCCCAGGTCGGCCGCCAGAAGGCCGTCGGTCACGTAGCGGAGAATGTCGCGAATGGAGATGACGCCGCTGGTGCGGCCGTCGGTCAGCACGGGCAGGTGCCGGTAGCCACCGATGTCCATCTTGTGCAGGGCAAAGGCGATCGAAGCGTCGGACTCGACCATCTCGGGCGAGGGCGTCATGAACTGCGAGATGGGCTGGTCGGCCACCTCGGCCACGTCGGTATTCAACCGCAACAAGGCGTCGCGCTCGCTGAAAATCCCGACCACCGCGTCCGGCGCGTCGGCCGTCCGCCGCACCACGACCACGCAGCCTACCTTGCGGTCGACCAGCAGCCGCAACACGTTGCGCACCCGTGTATCGGCCTCCACCACGACCGGCCGGCCGGGGGCCAGCATGTAGACCCGGTCCCGAACCAGGCTGTACTCGATCCGCGAGGCAGGCCGCGGCTTCGACAAGAACTCCAGCGGCTGCTGGCATTGCTCGCAGACGTCGGCCCCGTCGATGTTTTCGTCGCCGCAGAAGGGGCAGATCAGCATGCGCGTCGTTCCTCGGTCCGGACCGCTGCCAGGTGTAAAGCGCGGATCAGTTCACGGTCCAGGTGTCGCCGGCATTATAAAGCTTTTGCAGGTCGCCGTCTCCCTTGGCCTTGCGGGCTTCGGCGATCTGGCCGTTGATCAAGTCGTCGTACATGGGGCGATCGACTGCCCGGTAAACCCCGATCGGCTCGGGGAACTCCGGATGATGCATCCTGCTGAGCAGGTAGGCCAGGCTGGGCTCGGTGGCCCGTTCGTCGTGGAACAACAGGTCGTCCTCGCTGACCCCCTTGCCTAGCTCGACGATTTCAGGGTTCATGCCGTTGAGCCGGATGCCCTTGTCGCGGTTCTTGCCGAAGATCAGCGGCTTGCCGTGCTCCAGTTCCAGCGTCGTGTCGGCCTTGGTGTCGCGATCGGTGGCGTACTCGAAGGCGCCGTCGTTGAACACGTTGCAGTTCTGATAGACCTCGACGAACGAGGTGCCGCGATGCTCGGCCGCCCGCTTGAGCACCATGCCTAGGTGCTTGATGTTGATGTCGATCGAGCGGGCCACGAACGTCCCCTCGCAGCCGATGGCGATCGAAAGCGGCAACAGCGGATTGTCGATGGCCCCCATGGGGGTGCTCTTGGTCACCTTGCCCAGGGGCGACGTCGGCGAGTACTGCCCCTTGGTCAAGCCGTAGATGCGGTTGTTGAACAGGATGATGTTGATGTCCAGGTTGCGGCGGATGCAGTGCATCAAGTGGTTGCCGCCGATGCTCAGCCCGTCGCCGTCGCCGGTGATGACCCACACCGACAGATCGGGCCGGGTGCTCTTCAGCCCGGTGGCCACCGCCGGCGCCCGGCCATGGATGGAGTGGATGCCGTAGGTGTTCATGTAGTAGGGAAAACGGCTGGAGCAGCCGATCCCCGACACGAACACGGTCTTCTCCCGAGGGATGCCGAGCGTCGGCAGGATCTTCTTCATCTGGGCCAGGATCGAGTAATCGCCGCAGCCGGGGCACCAGCGCACATCCTGGTCGCTGGCAAAATCGGCGGCGCTCAGAACCGGCAACGCACTTTCAGTCGACATATCGTTTTTTTTGGAACCTCGTTCAAAAGTTCTAGGCGAGCAGTTCTTGGATTTTTTCGACGATCTCGGAAACGCTGAACGGCTTCCCCTTGATTTTATTCAGGCCGACGGCATCGACCAGGAACTCGCCCCGCAAAAGCAGCCTCAACTGCCCGCGGTTCAGTTCCGGCACCAGCACCTTCTGGTACCGCTTGACGACCTCTCCCAGGTTGCGAGGAAAGGGATTCAGATAGCGCAGGTGGCAGTGCGCCACCGAACCGCCCGACTCGAGCACGTCGCGGACCGCCGTGGCGCAGGCTCCGTAGGTGCCTCCCCAGCTCACCACCAGCAGCTCTCCGCGCTCCGGGCCCAGCACCTCCTGCGGCGGGATGTCGTTGGCAATGCCCGCCACCTTGCGGGCCCGGGTGTTCACCATGTGCTGGTGGTTTTCCGGTTCGTAATTGACGTTGCCGGTCACATCCTGCTTTTCCAGCCCGCCGATCCGGTGCATCAGCCCCGCCGTGCCGGGCAGCGCCCAAGGCCGCGCCAGCCTTTCGTCCCGCGCATAGGGATGAAACGCGTCGCCGTTGTCCGTCGCGGCAGGGTGCCTGACTTCGATCGGCGGCAGCGACTTCGCCTCCGGTATCCGCCACGGCTCCGAACCGTTGGCGATATAGCCGTCGCTCAACATCATCACCGGCGTCATGTACCGCGTGGCCAGCCGCCACGCCTCCTGGGCCACGTCGAAACAGTCCGCCGGGCTGCGGGCCGCGATCACCGGCATCGGGCACTCGCCATTGCGACCATACAGGGCCTGCAACAGGTCGGCCTGTTCGGTCTTCGTGGGAAGCCCGGTGCTCGGCCCGCCCCGCTGGACGTTGATGATGATCAAGGGCAGTTCCGTCATCACGGCCAGGCCCATCCCCTCCTGCTTCAGGGCGATGCCCGGACCGCTGGAGGTCGTTACCGCCATGGCCCCGCCAAACGAGGCGCCGATGGCCGACGTGATGGCCGCGATTTCGTCCTCGGCCTGGAACGTGCGGACCCCAAAGTTCTTGTGCCTGGCCAGCTCGTGCAGGATATCGCTGGCCGGCGTGATCGGGTAGCTGCCCAGAAACAGCTCGCAGCCGCTGCGCTTGGCGGCCGTCATCAGGCCATAGGCGGTCGCCTCGTTGCCTGTCAGGTTGCGGTAGGTTCCCGCGATCAGCTCCGCCCGGCTGACGCGAAACTGGCTGGCGAAAGCTTCCGTCGTCTCGCCGTAGTTGTATCCGGCGTGCAGGGCCCGGCGGTTCGCCTCCGCCACGGCGGGCGACTTCTTGCCGAACTTGGCATCGATATAACGCAGCGTCGGTTCCAGCGAACGATCGTACAGCCAGAAGACCAGCCCCATGGCGTAAAAGTTCCGGCAGCGGTCGCTTTCCTTGACTCCCAGCCCGCATTCTTCCACCGCCAGCCGCGTCAAGCGGGTCATTTCCACCCGGAACACCTGGTAGGCCGACAGGCTGCCGTCGTCCAGCGGGTTCGTGCTGTAACCCGCCTGCTTCAGCCCTTTTTCGTCAAAGGCGTCCTTGTTGACGACCAGAATCCCGCCGGGCGCCAGGTCGACCAGGTTGGTGACCAGCGCGGCCGGGTTCATGGCCACCAGCGCCTCGACCTGGTCGCCGGGAGTGAAGATCTCCTTGCTGGCAAAGTGGATCTGGAAACCGCTCACGCCGGCCTTGGTGCCCCGCGGCGCACGGATCTCCGCCGGGAAGTCGGGAAACGTGGCCACGTCGTTGCCGGCCAGGGCCGACGTGTTGGTGAGCTGCGTGCCGGCCAACTGCATGCCGTCGCCCGAATCGCCGCAGAATCGAACGGTGGCACTTTCCAGGTCGACAATCCGTTTGGATGGTGCGGCAGGCGGCGCGGTCACGGTAGCCATGAGGGGTCGCTGTTCCTTGGTGGCCAGGGGGCCGGTTGTGCGTTCGAGGTCGGTTGTGGGTTCGAGGGCGCCCCGTTCGAGATGCGTCATTGCTTCGATATCAGTATTATTCGGAGATGTCATTTAATTGGACACATCCATTCTTCGTGGAGAAAACATTCGGGCAATAGCAGTCTGTGCGGCTTCTCCCCAAGCAAGGATACGGCCGCTCGACGCACGCAGATCGACGGCTTGCCTGGGCAGGACACGCGCCGCGGGTGGGAAACGAGGTTCGTGGAAACTTCGTGGAAACGCTGTCGCAAACACTTCGGCAGGGGGCAAAAAGCCGGCATGGCTGGCTTGCGCTACGATCCTTCGCGCTCTTGCATTACGGGGTGTGGCACGGGAGGTTGGTTGTACACGGTTTTGGGAAAATGTTCGACCAGGTAGTGGACGATGCCCGCGGCCTGTACGACGCCTACCGGCCGCCCCTGGGGATCGACGATCGGCAGCCGCCGATAGCCGCCTGAGGCCATCTTCTGCACGGCGGCCGCCACGGGGGATTGCGGGCCGAGCGTCACCGGGTCGCGCGTCATGGCCGTTTCAATCGGCGCATCCCAGACGGCGGCCGGATCGTGCCCCGGTTGCCCGTGGAGACCCTGCCCCTGCAGGCCCGGCTCGACCGCACGGGCCATGATGCGCAGTGCATCGCGCTCGGTGAAGATGCCGATCAGAACTCCGTCACGGCATACCAGGATGTTGCCGGCGCGGTTCTCCTTGAGGTGCTCGAACACCTGGCGGACCGTATAGTGCGGCTCCACGCAGACCGGCTCGGCCGGTGAAGCCTGCTCGACGGATTCGGTCGTCAGATTGAGCTCAATGTCCACGCCGTCTTATCCCCGCGAGAGCGCACCACTCACGCAACTTTACCACGTTGTATGCCACAATTGAACCGCAATTGCCTCAAAATTCCCGCATCGGGCCTGGTGAGCCGCTGCACGCCGCCGTTCAGGGCTCCGGCGGCGACTCGCCCAGGAAGCGCGTCAGGTCGATCCCCCCCTTCTGCTCCTCCTCCAACAACTTAATGCGTGCCTCGAGCCGGTCCATTCGCCGCAGCAGGCCGGGCAGCAGGAGTTTCGACTCGTCCACCGGTTTCGGGCGAGGCACTTTCGGGTAGTGCAAATGCCTTTCCAGGGCCGAAAACAGCAACAACGGCTCGCGCTGCCGGTTGGCCAGGGCGATTTTGCCCTCCTGTTCGCCGAACAGGACCGGTTTTTCCGGCCCATCGCGGTCCAGCCCTTGCCGCTGGCGGTTGTTCACGTAGTGCTGGCTGCGGACGTAGATCAGGTCGGCAATCTCGACAATCCCCACCTGGCGGCGGACGGTCAGGATCCAGTCCCGCCAATCGGAGTTGTAAATCGGGTCGGCCGCCACCGCCTCCAGCCCCTTGTCGTATCCCAGCCGGTTGCGGCACAGGCACTCGAACTGGTACAAAAACGCCCCCTGCGGCGTCGCGCCGTCGGCCCGGTAGGCCGCCTCGTGCTCCAGGATTTGCAGGGCGATTGTGAAATCGAAGCGGCCCCGTTCGCGCTCCGCCTGGGCCACGACGAACGTTTGAAACGGCGTGAAGTAATGGCTCAGTCGGGCCATCGCCGTGGCAAATACGCCGGTCAGCCGCAGTTCGCTGCACAGGAAATCGACCGCCATCGGCAGCCGGGTGGTGGCCAGCAGCTCCTCGCGGACGCTGACCAACAGGTCCTGCGTCGACATGTTCTGCGTCATCCGCTCGCCGAGCACATGGAAAAAATAGGCCTGCTCGACGTACTCTTCGCGTTCTAGCATTCCAGACCAGGGGCCAAGCGGGGATTTCGACCGAATCAAATGCCGCCTATAATCATAACTGAACCTCACCGTCGAGTTGGAGGGGAGCGCTTGACCAGCAATTTGTCCACTATCGAAGCGGCCGTGGAGGCCTTTGCCCAGGGCCGGGTTGTCATCGTGGTCGATGCCGAAGACCGCGAAAACGAGGGGGATTTCATCTGCGCGGCCGAAAAAGTCACGCCGGAAATCGTCAATTTCATGCTCAAGCACGGCCGCGGGCAGGTCTGCATGCCCATCCTGCCGGAAGTCTGCGAGCGGCTGAAGCTGGCGCCCATGGTCGAGACCAACACGGCCCGGTTGGGGACGGCCTTTACCGTGCCGGTCGACCACCGCAGTTCGAGAACCGGCATCACCGCCCAGGAAAAGGCCCGCACGATCCGGGCCATCTGTGATCCGGCCAGCCAGCCGGCCGATTTCGTTCGGCCCGGCCACCTGTTTCCCTTGATTGCCAAGGAGGGTGGCGTACTGCGGCGGGCCGGGCACACCGAAGCCTCGGTCGATCTGGCCCGCCTGGCCGGACTCTCGCCGGCCGGCGTGCTCTGCGAGATCCTCGACGAGGACGGCGACCGGGCCAACCGCGAATGCCTGCTGCGAATTGCTCGCGATCATCAACTCGAAATCATCACCATCGAAGATCTGATCCGCTATCGACGCTTGCGGGAGAAGCTCGTCTACCGGATGGCCGAGGCGGAACTCCCCACCCGCTATGGGCCGGCCATGGTGATTGCCTACGGCGTCAAGTACGAAACGCAGCAGCCGATCGTGCTGGTTCTTGGCGACCTGTCCAAGTCCGCCGTGCCGCTGGTTCGATTGCACTCTTCGTGCTTCACCGGCGACTTGCTCGGCTCCCTCCGCTGCGACTGCGGCGACCAGCTTCAAATGGCGTTGGAGATGATGAGTCAGACGGGGGCCGGCGTCCTGGTCTACCTGCCGCAGGAAGGACGCGGGATCGGCCTGATCGAAAAGCTCAAGGCCTATGGCCTGCAGGACAACGGAATGGACACGGTCGAAGCGAACCTGGCCTTGGGCTACAAGGCCGACACCCGCGATTACGGCATCGGCATTCAACTGCTCAAGGATCTTGGCTTGACGCGTGTCAGGCTGCTGACCAACAACCCGAAGAAGACCGACGCCTTCATCTATGGGGGCTTCGACCTGG
>JBBDNX010000652.1:0-2292 GCA_040877345.1 Pirellulales bacterium | reverse complement strand
CCCGTTCGAACCAACAGCACCATGAGCGAGCAGCCAGCCTATGCAATCCGAGCTCCAGAGCCTGGTCGGCGACCTGGAGGCCAACATGGGCAAAGTAGTCCTGGGCAAGCCCAACGTCGTCCGCCTCTGCATCGTGGCACTGCTGGCCGGCGAACACGTCCTGCTCGAAGACGTGCCGGGCGTCGGTAAGACGCTGGTCGGCAAGGCCCTGGCCAAGAGCGTGGCGGCCCGCTTCTGCCGCATCCAGTTCACGCCCGACCTGTTGCCCAGCGACATCGTCGGCTCCAGCGTGTTCAACGCCAAGAACAGCGAGTTCTTCTTCAGCCAGGGGCCCGTGTTTGCCAATATTGTCCTGGCCGACGAAATCAATCGCACCACGCCCCGCACGCAAAGCGCGCTCTTGGAAGCCATGAGCGACAGCCAGGTCTCCGTCGACGGCCAGACCCATAACCTGCCCAAGCCCTTCATGGTCATCGCCACGCAGAACCCCTTCGAGTTCGAGGGAACCTATCCGCTGCCCGAAAGCCAGCTCGACCGCTTCCTCCTGCGGATCAGCGTCGGGTACCCCGACCGCGAGGACGAGCTGCAGGTGCTCTCGATCCATCGCCAGGGTGAGCCCGTCGACCACCTGACCAGCGTGCTCGATTGCCAGCAGGTGCTCTCGCTGCAGCACGCCGTGCGGCAAGTGACCGTCGACGAGTCGATCCACGAGTACCTGCTCGACATCGTCGAAGCCACCCGCAACAGCAACGAGCTGCACGTCGGCGTCAGCACCCGCGGCGCCTTGTGCCTCTACCGCGCCAGCCAGTCGCTGGCCATGATCGAGGGCCGAGAGTACGTGGTCCCCGACGACGTCAAACGCCTCGCCGTGCCCGTGCTGGCCCATCGCGTCATCACGCGCGGCTATCTGCACGGCAGCCAGCGGGGCGCCGTCGAGGCCTTGATCCAGCGTTTCGTCGACGATCTGCCCGTTCCAGGTTAGCCTGACAAGGTCCGTCGCCATGCGCCTGCTGCAACGAGTCGCCATCTCCCGGGAGGGCTGGTGCTACCTGGCCGTCATGGCCTTTATCCTGGCCGGCGCGCTGTTGCGGCAGATCAACCTGCTGGTGATCCTCTTCGGCATGCTGGCCGGGCCGATGCTGGCTAGTTGGCGGCTGGTCAAGGCCACCCTCAGGCGGCTCGACGTCAAGCGCAACCTGCCCGACTCCATCTCCGCCGGCGACTTGCTGATCGTCGAGGTCGTGGCCGCCAACCGGCGGCGCCGGCTGCCGAGCTGGGTCGTCGTGGTCCAGGACTTCATCCGCCCCCAAGGATCGCCCGCAACCTCCCAGCTCATACAGCCGCGCGTCCTGTTCACCTTCTTGCCGGCCGGCCGCACCACCTCGATGACCTACCGGGGCCGGCTGACCCAGCGCGGGCTGTACCAGTTCGGCCCCCTGCGGATGTCCACGCGCTTTCCGCTGGGGCTCTTGCGGCACACCGTGAACCTGGGGCAAAAGGACGAGCTGATCGTCTTTCCCCGCCTGGGACGCCTCACGCCCCTGTTCAACCGGCTGCAGAACTCGGCCGACATGGGAGTCGGGCAGGCCACGCGGCAGCAGGGCTTTCTCGAAGGCGAGTTCTACGCCTTGCGCGACTGGCGCAGCGGAGACAGCCGCCGCTGGGTGCATTGGCGGACCACCGCCCGCCGCCAGACCGCCGTCGTCAGGCAATTCGAGCAGCAACGCAACCAGGATGTGGCGGTGATCCTCGACGCCTGGCAGCCCGATAAGCCCCGCGAAGAGCATGCCGACGCGGTCGAGCTGGCCGTCAGTTTTGCCGCCTCGATCGTCGCCGATCTCTGCCGCCGGGGCGGGCGTTGGCTCTGCCTGGCCATCGCCGGCCGCGAAGACTGGCTGGAGAACGGGCCCACGTCCACCGCCCTGTTGCACGAATCGATGCGCGGACTGGCCCTCGCCCAGGCCACCTCCGCCGATCGCCTGGGCGACGTGCTGGCCGCCGCCATCGATCGCATCCGCCCGGGCACCCGGGTCATGCTCATCAGCTCGCGCGGCCTCGATTTGACCGATTCCACCCGCTTCCAGGCCGTCTGGGCCGACGAGCGGCGGCGGGCATGGCTGTCGAGGGTTCGCCTCTTCGACACCAGCCGAGACGACCTTGCCGAATTCTTTGTCCCCGCCTGAACGGCGGCCGGAGTAGTTGCGCCGTGTACGTCGAACGCTTATTGCAAGTCAGCATGGCCGCCCTGGTCACCCTGGGCACGTTGCTCTTGGGCATGGGCGAACGCAACAT
>JBBDNX010000651.1:0-2297 GCA_040877345.1 Pirellulales bacterium | reverse complement strand
GCGGATCACTACGAACAGTCGAGACGGCCGGAACTCTGGCGAGTCCCGCTACGGACCGCATGAATGCGGATCACTACGAACAGTCGAGACGGCCGGAACTCTGGCGAGTCCCGCTACGGACCGCATGAATGCGGATCACTACGAACAGTCGAGACGGCCGGAACTCTGGCGAGTCCCGCTACGGAGGCGCTGCGTCACGCGGACGGGCGAGGGCAGGAGGCTAGGCGAGGATCTGCTGGACGATGCGGGCGGGGCGGCTGTCGATGAGCCTTTGCTCGCGGCCGTTGGAGTGATAGATGAGCCGGCCGTGGTCCAAGCCGAGGAGGTGGAGGATGGTGGCCTGGAAGTCGTTGGGCGTGACTACGTCGACGGCCGCCTTGTGGCCGACCTCGTCGGTCTGGCCATAGGTCATCCCGCCGCGGATGCCGCCGCCGGCCAGCCAGATGCTAAAACCCTGGCCGTTGTGGTCGCGGCCGGCCTGCGCGTTCAACTCGCCCTCGCAGACCGGCAGGCGGCCGATCTCGCCGCCCCAGTGTACGATGGTCGAGTCGAGCAAGCCCCGCTGCTTCAGGTCCTTGACCAGGGCCGCGGCCGGCTGGTCGGTCCGACGGCAGATGGCCGGCAGCGATTCGCGGATCGTGTTGTGCGTGTCCCAAGGCTGCCCGCCCAGGAACAACTGCACGAAACGCACGCCCCGCTCGACAAGCCGCCGCGCAATCAGACACCGCGCGCCGTATTCCCGCGTGGCATCCTGGTCGAGACCGTAAAGGCGGTGAATGTGGGCCGGCTCGCGCGAGATGTCGAGCGCCTCCTTGGCGGCCGTCTGCAGGGCGCCCCCCAACTCGTAACTGGCGATCCGAGTCTCCAAGTCGGCCTCGCCCGGGCGCAGCCGCTGATGGCGCCGGTTGAGCTGCTCCAGGAAGACCAGGTTCTGCCGCTGCAACTCTCCCGCCAGATGGGCCGGCGGATCGAGGTTGAGAATGCGGGGCTCCTGGGGCCGCAGCACGGTCCCCTGGTAGAGCGGAGGCATGAAGCCGCTCGACCAGTTGTGCGTGCCGTCGACGGGATGCCCGCCGGGGTCGGAGAGCACCATGTACGCGGGCAGTTCTTGGGATTCGCTTCCCAGCGCGTAGACGATCCAGCCGCCCAGCGTGGGCCGGCCGGTCACACCTGCCTGCCCGCCGTGGAAATAGCGGATCGAGACCTCGTGGCCGTTGTGACCGGTGTGCATCGAGCGGACGACGCAGATATCGTCGGCCAGGCCGCCGACGTGCGGCAGCAGCTCGGAGACCTGCGTGCCGCACTGGCCCCGGGGGGCGAACGCCCAGGGGCTGCCGAACAATTTTTTGCTGGCGCGATTCACAAAGCTGTAGACCACGTCGCCGCCGTACTCGGCGCCGCTTTGGCGAGTGAGCTCCGGCTTGGGGTCGAACAGGTCGACGTGCGATGGCCCGCCGTGCATGAACAACGAGATCATGGCCCGCGCCCGCGGCTCGAAATGCGGCGGCCGCGGCTTCATGTCCAAGGGGAGGTTTTCGCCCGGCTTGTCGAACGGGTTGGCCAGCAGGCGGTCGTCGCGGAGCAGGTGCGCCAAGGCAAAGGCGCCCACGCCGAAGGCCGAGTTGGCCAGGAACTGCCGCCGGGTGCCGGTGGGTGGATCAATCGACATAGAGAAACTCGTTGGAGCTGAAGAGTTGCTGACAGAGGTTGGCCAGTGCGGCCAGCTCGGGGTTTTCTCGGCCGGCGGCCCGCAGCCGGTCGGTCTGCCCGGCAACGAACTGCGAGGCGAGCTCCAGCTCGTCGGCCGAGGGGCCGCGCTGGTAGGCGATCGACCAGGCGCGGGTTATTTGCCGCGCGAGAGTTGCGCCGGAGGAGTCGCCGGAGCCTGCGGCACTGGCAACGCTGGCCGCGCTCTCGGCAACATTATTGTCAACGCCGCCGGCCGTCTCGGCCCGGACGCGCTCGGCCATCAAGGAGGCCTGTTTGAGCACGAAATCGCCGTTCATCAGCATCAACGACTGCGGGGCGCTGGTGCTGGGCACGCGCCGCTCGCAATTGACGCTCATCACCGGAGCATCGAACGCGGTCAGAAACGAGGCCGGCCTGGTGCGGCGGACTTCGACGTAGATGCTGCGGCGGGGCGCCTGGTCCTTGACCACCACCTGGCCGACGGGGTCGATTTCGACCGGCATGGGCGGGCCGAACAGCGTGCGGTCGAGCTGGCCGCCGGCGGCCAGGATGCGGTCGCGGATCGCTTCGGCTTCCAGCCGGCGGAGATTTTGCCGCCACAGCAAAAT
>JBBDNX010000650.1:0-2299 GCA_040877345.1 Pirellulales bacterium | reverse complement strand
ACTCTGTCAACGAGGCGGTCGTGGGCGCGCGTGTTATAAAATCGGGCGGAACGTCCGTCGCCCCGAAGGGCGACAGAACGGCGGCCAACGGCCGCGCGCCTTGTTTCGCCCTTGCAGGTACCCGGGGCGATCCCGGGGCGGCGCTACGCGGCTGACGCCGCTGCGCTCTGCCCGCGGCCTGTTCGGTCGTTGCCCTTCGCGGCGGAACAGGCAATGCATCCTTCTGCCATCTGCCTTCTGCCTTCTGCCTTCTGCCTTCATCCTTCTGCCTTCATCCTTCTGCCTTTCCCGCCTCCGCCTTCCCCAGGCTTTTGAGCTCGGTCTGCAACATGACCAGCAGCGGCTGCAGAAAGGCGACCACCATCGGTCCGACGACGATCCCGATGGGGCCCATCGCCTTCACGCCTCCCAGCACGCTCAGCAGGGCCAAGAGCGGGTGCATGTTCGAGCGGCCCTGCAGGACCAAGGGCTTGATCACGTTGTCGGCCATCGACACCACCAGGGCGCCGTAGACGGCCAACGCCACGGCCGCGGTGGTTCGATCCTCGAACAGAAACAGCCACAATGCGCAGGGCAGCCAGACCGCCGTCGCGCCGACAAACGGGATCAAGGCGAACAGCATCGTGAGCATCGTCAGCAGAAACACCGAATCGAGACCGGCGAAAAAGTACCCGAAGCCCGCCAGAATTCCCTGCACCACGGCCGACAGCAAGGTCGCCACCACCACGGCCCGGCTGACCGTGGCGAACTCTGCGAGCAGTTGCCGTTCGTAACGGTCGTCGAGTGGCGAGAGCCGCATGATCCCCGCGATCATCGCCGGTCCGTCGGCCAGGAAGTAGTAGAGCGAGACGATCATCACGGCCAGCCCCACCAGGAACTCCGCCACAAAGCCGCCGGCGAACTGCGCTCCTCCCAGTGCCATCGGACCGGCGAACTCCTGCACTCGCGCGCGCAAGGCGGCCACGTGCTCCTGGTCGGGGTTGACCAGCCGGGTCAGCCAGGCTTTGATCGGCCCGCCCAGCAAGTCCTGCTCGAAACGCGCGTAGGCCAGCAGCGCCTCGTCGGCCTGCCGATCGAAACGAGCCGGATCGTCCTGGAGGAGGGCCAGCTTGTCGAGCTCGGCTCTAAATTGTGCCAGAGAGTCTTGCCAATTCTCGCTCGGCGCGAAGGCCGCGTCCTTGGCCTCTTCGCTCTCGGCGATCAGCGCGGCCAACGCCTCCGCGTCGTTGGCGACCCTTTCCAATTCAACGGCACCGGGCAACTGCACGGGCGCAAGCTCCGCCCAGCCGCGCAGCCGCAGCCCGATCTCGTCCACCAGCAACTGCACGTCGGCCGGCGGCAGGTTCAGGTCCAGGCGACCGCGAAGCCTGTCGATCCTTTCCTCGGTCGATCGCCGGTTCCAGCCCGAGGCCAATTCAGCGGCCTCCACCGCGGCTTTTCCCAGAATCCCCAGCAGCGGCGCCAGCACAATGATCAGAATGGCCAGCGTGGTCAACCCGGCCGCCAGTCGCTCGCGCCCCTGGCAGCGGACCACGATCCAGCGGTGCAGCGGGCCGAACATCACCACCAGCAAGGCGGCCAGAAACAACGGCAGCAGAAAGCCGGCCATGACCCGGAAGAACAGTGCCACGATCACCAATAGAATCGCCAGCAGGACGACAAACGACACGATCCGGGCCATGCTGTTCTCCTTGGCAACCACGCGGCGCTGCTTAGTGCCTGGCGTTCCGGTGGTCGAACGATGAGATATGGTAGATGATGCGGGGCGATGGACGAAAGGCTGGAAACGCGCCGCAACGCCGGAAGCTGCAAACCCAAGGCAACCAGGTCGGCCGGATGACGCACGAGCAACCACAAGTCCCGGCTGCCTCGCCGCCGCCTGGCCGAGGCCGTTTTCGCTGGGCGGTCCTGTTGGCCAAGTGCCTGGTGCTCGTGCTGGTGGTCTGGGGCGTACACCGCACGGCGATTGGGGCCTGGAGCGACCTTGAGCAGCAGGGCTTCGACGCCGCGCGGCTGGATGCGGCCTGGCTGGTGGCGGCGGCCGGCCTTTACCTGGCAGGCTTGTTCCCCTCCGCGTTGTTCTGGCACCAGGTGCTGTGGCGGTTGGGGCAGCGTCCGAGCCTGGGCGAAGCGGTGCGGGCCTATTACATCGGCCACCTGGGCAAGTACGTTCCGGGCAAGGCGCTGGTCATCATCTTGCGGGCCGGCCTGATTCGCGGGACGCGGGTGAATACCGCCCTGGCCGCCGTCAGCGTGTTCTACGAAATCTGGAATGAACCGATGATGACACTCAATGGGG